>NZ_JAPDDT010000012.1 GCF_025950235.1 Luteolibacter arcticus
AAACATCTCTTAGGAAAGTACCAGTGCAACCTGCATCATCCGCCCATCTCGATCTAACAGGTCCTTAAAGGCATTGGAATGAATTCCGCGCTCCCAGTGGACAATGGCGATGTCTTCCAGGGTTCTTCGAAGTTCGTCTGTTTCGCGTCTCTTCGCGGTTCGATTTCTTTGCCCGGACCCGGCTGGATGGCTGCGTTTCAAAGCAAGGCGCTCCAGTAGTTGAGCTTTCATTGGTTGCCTTGTGTCCGCGGGATGTGACCGGCTTCATCGCGCCCCTTCAGGGCTCCGTTTGTTAGATGAGGTGACCCGGGGCGCCGCTGCGCTTGCCCCCGGGGCTGAGAGATGTCGCGCCGTTGGCGCTGGAGAGGACTGGCGGTCGGGATGTCGCGCCGAGGACTGGCGTTCGTTTCACCGGCCGGCGGGGGCGAGGCCTTTGGCGGGGGCGATGGTTTCGCCGGGTTCGAAGGTGGCGGGGAACACCGGTTGTGCGAGGTCGGTGCCGCCCTTGGCGAGGCACTTGACCCAGCGGTCGACGCGGCGGATGTGTTCGTGGACAGGCCACTTGAAGTGCGCGGGGGCGAGTGGCAGCAGCGAGAATAGCGGACCCGCGGTCATGCAGATGAGCGAGACATCGCGTGGGACGCGGATGCCCTTGAGCCCGAAGAAAACGAGCGCGGCGACGTAGGAGGCGGGATCGACGAAGATGAGGGCAGTGGGGGGGGTGAGGAGGAACAGCGACTCTAACAGCTTTTCCAAGCCTGCCGGGGTTTGTTCCCATGCGGGCAGGTTGTAGCTGGTGGGGGTGTGGCCGCATTCTTCCATGGCGGAGAGGAAGGCCTGTCCGGTTTTGCTGGGGGAGGGGAGGCGCCAACTGTCCGGCGAGATCGTGACGATCCTGCGATGGCCGAGTTCGCTCAGCGTGCGGACGGAGGCGAGGATGGCTTCCGCGATGGTGGTGGCGCTGCTGGCGACGGGCTGGCCGGAGAATCGGCCGCCGACGGCCATCACGGGGAGGGCGCGCTTGGCGAACCACTCGAGCACTTGCTCGGTCGCCGAGTAAGCGACCCAGGCATCGGCTTTGGCGGCTTCCACCATGCGCGAGATGCGCGGGAGCTTGTAGCCGAGTTCGGCCATGCAGCGATCGGCGAAGAAGCAGATGTGCCCGGCATTCTCGATTCGGCGCCTGACGCCCAGCATCATTTGCTGGGAGTAGAGGTTGATCTCGTCCAGATGGCTGGAGAGCAGGATGCCGACGCGCAGGACCTTGCCCTTCCGCTGGGAATCGCGGGAAAGAACGATCTGTTTGCGACGGCCGGGGCCACCGGATTGGAGGCTGCCCTCGAGTTCGAGGAGGTGCAGCGCGCTCTCCACGGTGGACTTGGAGACGCCGAGCTCACGGACCAGTTCGCGGATGCCGGGAAGCTGTCCGCACCAGTGTCCGCTGTGAAATCCCACCCGCAGGTGGTCCGCGATTTGCTCGATGACCGACCGTTGGCGGAAGGGATGCACGCTTAAGGAGAAGTGATGGAAAGTGAAATCAGGGCAAGTCAAACCGTCCTGTTTTTTAGGACAGGGAGTAAGAACTAACCCCTTTGCCTCAGTACGGCAGGGGTCTATCGGGGTATACCTCGTGAATCCCCGAACCCGTGTTTCCACTCGCCTCAAAAAAAACACTCCCTCATGAATCCTCGAAATAATCCCTTCACCGTCGCCTCGCTGCTCTCGGTCGCCTCGCTCACCTCGATTTGCGCCGCGCCGCTCTATTGGAAAACCAGCACCGCCGCCGCGTGGACCAGCGCGACGTGGGCGACCTCGCCCGGCGGCACTTATGACCAGCCATGGGTGGCGGGTTCCGATGTCATCTTCGAAGACAATCTCGGCACCGCGCTGACCATCACGGGAGCAGCCACCGACTTCGCCTCCATCACCGCGAATGAAAACGTGACGGTGACGCCGGGCGGCACGCTCGGCACTGGCGGCACGATGGCGATCGTGGACGTAGCCAGCGGCAAGACGCTCAATTTTGCCGCACAGGCGATATCCACCGCGGCCGGCACCGGCTTCGTCAAGAACGGTGCGGGCATCTGGTCGCTGGCGAATGCCGGTGCCTATCCCGGCGGCTTCACGCTGAATGCCGGCACCGTGGCCGTGGGGAATGCGAACGCGCTGGGCTCGGGCGGCGCGCTGGTCATCAACGGCGGGACGATTCGCTCCAATGACGGCACCGCGCGCAACCTCGGCGGCAAGTTCTCCTCCATCACGCTGGGCGGCAATGTCACCCTCGGCGATACTGTCAGCAACGGCGCGCTGACCTTCAACACCAACACCTCCCTCGGGGCGGCCACCCGCACGCTCGCCGTGAACAGCGCGGTGACCCACACCGGCATCATCAGCGGTGGCGCGGGAGTCGGCATTGTCAAGACGGGTCCCGGACTGCTGACGCTCGGCGGGGCCAATACTTACACCGGCACCACCTCCATTTCGAATGGAGTGGTCTCGATCGCCACGACCGGAGCGATCCCCGGATTTGCGACGAACGGCAGCTACTCAGTTGCCAGTGGCGCCGGCCTGGCGGTGGCCAATGCGGTCACCGATGCGAACATTGCAAGCATGCTCGGGACCACGAATTTCGCGGGGGGATCGGCGATCGGTTTCGACACCACCGCAGCGAGCCGGGCTTATGCCGTGGTTTTGGCCAATACCGCGCAGGGCAGCTTGGGATTGGTCAAGGAGGGGGCCAACACCCTGACCCTCTCGACCGCCAACACCTACACCGGTGGCACGACCGTCAATGCCGGCACCGTGGCGCTTTCCAATGCGACAGCGCTGGGATCGGGCGCGGTTCAAGTCAACGGCGGCGCTACCGTCACGGTCAATGCCAGCTTGGATGTAAGCAACGCGGTGACCCTGAAGCGCGGTACCGCCAGCAGAGCCCAGATCATTCTCGGCAGCACCAACACCGGCTCCACATGGAGCGGGAATATCACGGTGGATAATTCAAACGCCGTGAATAATAACTTCGCCGCCATCCAGGCAGGTGGAAACTCCGCCGCAGTGGCGAGCGTCGTCTCTGGCAATATCGGCTACAGCGTCCTGGGAGGGGCCGGAAGTGCCACCAGCCAGAGCCTCGTCCTGCGCACCACCGACCGGTTTGGAAAAGTGACCGGCTCGATTTCCCTCGCCGAGGGATACCTTCAGATGTTGGACAGCACCAAATGGGAGTTCAGCAATACCTCCAATACTTGGGGCACGCTGGACGTCAGCCACGCCGGTGCCATCGCCACGGTCGGCGCGACCAACACGCTCTCGCCCAGCGGGGTGGTTTATTCGAACGTGGCCGGCACGCTGCTCCTGAACAATCAGCTCGCCACCACTGCCTACAACCAGACGATCGCCGGCTTGGGTGGCAATGTGAAGGTGGGACTCCTCGCCGGGGCCGCCACACTCACCTTGAACACCTCGTCAGACCAATCCGGTTCCGGAGTGATATCGGGTAACATCAGCCTGGTGAAATCGGGAGCAGCGAAACAGACCCTGACCGGGGCCAATACCTATACCGGCTCGACCACGATCAATGGCGGGACGCTTGCGCTGGGCACCACCGGCACGCTCAGCACTGGCGATCTCGCGATCAGCAACGCCACCCTCGATCTCCGCAAGGGCTCAGCCAACCGGACCCAGACCGTCAACAACCTGACGCTTTCCGGCGCGACGCTGAACATCGGCCTCAATGCCTCCGCCGACCAGATCGAGGCGCTGGGGACCACCACGGTCAACGGCACGAATACGCTGAAGTTGCACGGCAGCGTGCCCACCGGCGTCTATAACCTGATCACGACGCAGTCCGCCCTCAGCGGCACCTTCGTGCTGGATACCAGCGGCGTGACGCCCTCCGGCTTCCCGACCGCCTACAGCGGGGCCATCCAAGGCAACAGCTATGTCCTGACCGTGACCGGTGCCGCCACTCCCCTGACCGCCTACTGGCGCGGCGATGTGAGTTCGGTGTGGAGCGACTCCTCCGCCGCTCCCAACAGCAACTGGGCGACCGACGTCACGGGGACTTCCGATACCGGCCAGATCGCCGGGGCGATCACCGAGGTGCACTTCTCCGCCACCAACGCTGCCAACAAGAACACCACCCTCGGAGCGGATACCAGCATCTATGGCCTCATCTTCGATGAGAATAGCGGAGCCGCCACGGTGGGAGGCGCCAATACCCTCACGATCCTGAATGACTTAGGCTTCGGGATCGACGTCTTCCCTGGTGCCGACGCGACGCTCAGTACCGGAGGCATCGTCTGCATCGCCACGGCCGCCGTGCAGGCGGGCGGCACGCTCACGGTGAACAGCGGCGGCTTGGGATCCGGTCCGCTGGTCGTGGATGGCATCCTGAACCTGAACATGAATGTGACCCAGTCGTCGCTTGGCGGGCTCAATACCGGCGTCATTTCCCGCGGCATCGCGGGAGCGGGTGTCCTGACGGTCTCCACCGCGGCGAACAGCCTCTATGAGGGCGCGATCAACAACGGCGCGGGCACCATGGCATTGGTCAAGGGAGGCACCGTCACGCCATCCACGCTGACCCTGTCCGGGACCAGCGACTACACCGGCGGCACCACGATCACCGGCGGCATCCTCCAGGCGAATAGCTCCACGGCCCTCGGCAGCGGCACGGTCGCCATCAATGGCGGCCAGCGTCTCGGCCTTGGTGACGGGGTGACCCTGGCGAATGCCATCACGGTGGGTGCGAACAGCAGCCCGCAGGGGAACGGCTTGATCACGGCCTTCCCCGCGGCGTCGAGCACGACCACCGTGACCGGCCCGATCAGCATCACCAGCGCGGCGGCCGGCGGCGGCCACTTCGTCAATTCGGGAGTCGGCACCTTCGATGTGAAGAGCGTCATCACTTCCACGGTCCCGGTCACTCACCGGAGTGGCACCATCACCTACTGGGGTGCCGTCGGTACCAGCTACACCGCGATGTCGGTGACAGCGGGAACTGCCCGCCTCGCCGCGAACAATGGTCTCTCGCCCACGGCCACCTTGACCATGGGACAGAGTGGTGCATCCACCTTGGATCTCGCCGGCTTTAACCAGACGCTGGTCGGAATCACCCGCTTCACGCCAAACCCATTCGCCGCAACCATCGGCAACAGTTCGACCGCCACGGACTCGGTGCTCACGACCACCGGCACGTCGGTCTTCGACGGGGTGATCGCGAATGCGGTGAGCGGCGGCACGCGGACCACGGGGCTCACCGTCAGCAGCGGGGCGCTCACGCTCAGCGGGGTCAACACCTACACGGGCAATACCACGATCGGCACCGGCGCGGGCCTGACCTTGTCGGACAATGCGCAGCTCCGCTTCAGCATTGGGGTCGTCAGCAACAGCATCAGCGGCACGGGCTCCGCATTCATCAATGGCGACTTCAACATCGACACCACCGTCAGCGAAGCGGGACCGGCCACCTCGGGCACGTGGAACTTGGAGACCCTCGGCGCTTCTTCGGTGTATGATACGACCTTCCAGGTGCTCAGCGGCACCACACCGTGGACCGCCACCGGCGACGTGTGGACGAAGACGGTCGGCACCAAGAGCTATTCCTTCGATGAAGCGACCGGGGTGCTCACGATGACCACCGTCTCCGGAGGCTTCGATGCCTGGGCTACTTCCAAGGGCCTGGCCGGTGGCGATGCGGCCTTCGATGCGGATCCGGATTTCGATGGCATCGACAATGGTCTGGAATTCGTGCTGGGCGGCGAGCCGAACCCCGCCAACCCGGGCTCGAGCTCGACGGCGCTGCTGCCGACGGTTTCGCAAACCGGCGGCAACCTGACCTTCACCTTCAAGCGCAAGGATCTGTCCGAGTCGGGTGTGGTGCTGACATTCCAGTGGTCGACGAACCTGGTCTTCCCGTCGCCCGCCAATGATGTGCCGGTCGGCCAGGTGGATTCCACCACCGACACCATCACGGTGGATGTGACCGAGGATGCGCCGGATGCGGATACGGACACGATCGCCATCACCATCCCCGCGGCGAAGGCCGTGGGTGGCAAGCTCTTCGGCCGGCTGAGCGCGGTGAAGGTGCCTTGATCGTGAGGCAGCGAGATTGAACAACTTCTCTGGGGCAGGGTGCGATTCGAGGTCGGATCCCTGTTTCTGAGGCGAGAAGAGGGGCGGGAGGCTGATTGGCCTCCCGCTCTTTTTTAGGCTCCGGCAGGTTTGCTGAGGCCGGCCCGGTCGCTGCGGGCTTGTTTTACGCAGTGCTCACAGAGGAAAGGCAGGAGGTCACAAAGTAAGGCAGGGAGAGAATCTCAATCACCCTCACTGCCTTCCCCCTCGGCGACCTCGCATAAGGAGCCGAGACCTTACTGTCGCTTTGGACAGACCGGCGTCCTCGGCTCGCCTCAAGAGTCCGGCGGAAAGTGTGAACGGGAATGAACGGGACAGTAAGGTCCCGGCTCCTTATGGGGGGAAGCCATCGGGCGGTCTCCCACTGCCACCGGACTTGTAAAAGGAACAACAGGTTCGGCGGATTGATGGATGGCGGAACGGCAATCTGGCGCTAGTCTCAAAGTTGAAAGCAGGTCCCTCGCGGATGCATGTTGCATTTCGCGCTGTTTTTACTTTTCCTGCGATTTCCGGTAAGTTGGTACGGCCTTCTGCTGTCTTTGGGTGTCAGGCTATCATGAAAACGTCTCTTTTTGCCTTAAATACTCCGTTCTCGCCCGCGTTGCCGAAGAAGCTTCCGCGCTGGACGGGGATGGCCGCAGGTGTGGCGGGATGGCTGGGCAGCGTGCTTCTCGCGCAGGCGCAAGCGCTGCCGCCGGCGCTGAATCAGGTCCGGCCGGCGAATGCGGTGGGGACCCATTTGTCGACGATCAACACGGGCAAGGCGGTTTCGCAGGCGAGTTTCCACCGGGGGCTGCTGTTCGTGCCGATGGGGTTCGACCACGGCGGTGGCCAGGGGGCGGGAGCCTTTGCCTTCTACAATCTGGACAATCCGGCGGCACCGCAACTGGTGCTCGATTCGCGCGATCATGCGGCGCGCTACCAGACCACGGGGCAGTTGAACTACGTGGGCAATTGGGCGGAGATGCACCACAACTGGATTTCCGGCGACCGCGTGTTGATCTCGGAACGCCGGAGCAGCTCGAACGGGCTGGCGGTTTTCGACATGGCGCCGGTGTACGATACGGATCCCGCCACGCTGCCGGAGACGCTCGGCCGGATGTCCTACGCCGGGGTGGGTGCGCCGACGAATTACGAGGGGTATTGCTTCGCGGTCGGTTGGCAGGGGAACCGCTATGCGTATGCCCCGACCGGCGCGCAGGGGCTCTACATCGTGGATACCACCAATCCGGCGGCGATGACGCAGATGGCGCATGTCTCGCGCTCCGCGTTGGGGAACCGGACCTTCCTCGGTGCATGGCCGATCGGCAATTTGCTGATCCTGAGCGACATCAACAGCACGAGCTGGGTGAAGTTTTTCGACATCTCGAATCCGGCCAGCCCGGTGGCGATCCCCGGTGGGGAATTCAATGCGCAGATGGGATACTTCGGCTTCGTGCACGGGAACCAGTTTCATGGCGCGGGTTCGCCGGTGGTGACGCACGATTTCACGAATCCGGCCGCGCCGGTGCGGCGGGTGCTCTTCAATTCGCCGGGCTTCACCAATCCCGAGTATGGCTACGGACAGGACGATCATATCTTCATCGGCCACTACCCGGGGGCGACCCGCTGGCAACTGAATGACGCTGCCGCGCCGACGGCGGCGGTCCAACAGCCGCGGATCAATTCGGGGCTGGTGGACGATCACGCGTTCCTCAATCCGATCGGCAATCTCTCGCTGCTCTGCACGGATCACAACAATCCGCTGAAAATGATCGTGGGCGTGGCGACCACCACGCCAGATACCACGCCGCCGGTCGCGCGCTTCGTGTCGCCGACCGATGGCGCGCTGAACCAGCACGTGCTGTCCCGGGTGGGCATTTCGTTCTCCGATACGATCGATCCGCAGTCGCTCGGTACCGACAGCTTCCAGGTCCGGAACGTGGCCAACGGCGCGCTGGTCGCGGGGAGTTTTTCGTCGATGCTCGGGATCGTCAATTTCGTGCCGGACGCGCCGCTGGAGGCGAGCTCGACGTATGAGATCATCCTCACCGCGGGTGGGGTGACGGACCAGTGTGGCAACGCGATTCCGAGCACGACGCGGGTCGGCGCGTTTTCCACAGGCAGCACGTTGACCGTCTATTCGGCGAAGCCGGATGCGAGCAGTCCGGTGGTCGAGGGAAGTGCTGCCGCGCTGAATGCGACGGTGACCAATCCGGGCAATCTGGCGCTGGAGTTTTCCTGGGACTTCGGCGACGGCACTCCGACCACTGCATGGACCTCCTCGCCGGCGGCCAGCCACACGTGGAATACCCGTGGGAATTTCTCCACCACGCTGCGCACACGGGTGGCCGGATCCGGCTATGCCACGGCGTCGAGTGGTGTGCAGGTGGTTCATCTGCCGCTGGCGGCGGTCCGGCCGGTCAGCAGTACGACGATCACCGTAGATCCCGATCGCGCGGTGGTCTGGAACGTGAATCCCGACCAGGACACGATCACCGCGATCGATACGGCGAGTCTGGCGAAGCTGCGCGAAGTGGCGGTGGGTGACCATCCCGTGGCCCTCGCGATCGGCGCGGGTGATGACCTGTGGATCGCGAACAAGAACACCGCCACGCTCACGCGCCTGCGCCGCGCCGATGGGGTGGTGCTGGGCACGCTCGCGCTGCCGGCCGGGAGCGATCCCCATGGGCTGGTGATCGATCGTGGAGCGAACATCGGCTACGTGAGTCTCGAAGGCACGGGGCAGATCGCGAAGCTCGATCTGGCTGCTGGAACCATCCTCGCCACGCAAGCGGTGGGGCCGCATCCGCGTGGCCTGGCGCTCGATGGCCAGCGCGGGATGCTCTACGTTTCGCGATTTATTTCCCCGGATGAAGGCGGCGTGGTGTACCGCATCGACCTCACTGATTTCAGCGTGGAGAGCCCGATCGGGCTGGCAGCGGTGATGACGCCCGAGAGCCTGGTGAACGGTCGCGGCATCCCGAACTACCTGATGGCTCCCGCGCTTTCGCCGGACCTGACGCAAGGCTGGGTACCGGCGAAGAAGGATAACATTTTCCGCGGCGGGCTGCGCGACGGGCAGGCGCTGACCTTCGAGTCCACGGTGCGCTCGATGGCGGCGAGATTGGATCTGGAAACGCAGGCCAGTGCTGTGAGCGAGTCGGTCGATTTCGACAACAGCGACTTCCCAACGGGTGCTGCCTTCAGCCCGCTCGGCAACTACGTCTATTTCGCCACCAGCGGCTCGCAGACGATCTGGGTGGTGGATGCGTGGAATTCCGCGAACCGGTATAGCATTTCCAGTGGTGGCGCGGCACCCGATGGCATCGCCTTCAGCGAGGATGGTGCGCGGTTGTTCGTGCACAATTTCCTCGAGCGCAAGGTCACGGTGCTGCGCAGCACCGCCTCCTGCGGGGGAGTCTGCGGGACCACGCCGCAACTGGCGGCGATCGCCACCGTGGCGAGCGAGGCGCTGCCGGCGCAGGTTCTAACAGGCAAGCGTTTGTTCTACGGCACCAACGATCCGCGGCTGGCCCAGGAGGGCTACATGAGCTGTGCCTCCTGCCACCTGGATGGCAGCCATGACGGGCGCACGTGGGACTTCACCAGCATGGGCGAAGGGCTGCGCAATACGATCGACCTCAACGGCCGCGGCACCGGCCACGGGCCTTACCACTGGAGTGCGAACTTCGATGAGGCGCAGGACTTCGAGGGCCAGATCCGCGACTTCGCG
Source organism: Luteolibacter arcticus (assembly GCF_025950235.1). Lineage (NCBI taxonomy): Bacteria > Pseudomonadati > Verrucomicrobiota > Verrucomicrobiia > Verrucomicrobiales > Verrucomicrobiaceae > Neoluteolibacter > Neoluteolibacter arcticus. The sequence continues at coordinate 9,848 of NZ_JAPDDT010000012.1, forward strand.
CAGGGAGTGGGGCTGATGGCCGATGGGTCGTTTCATGCCGGCGACCGGGCGCTGCCGCTCGGCCAGGCGAAGGCCGGGGTCAACGGGGATCTCGATGCGCTGGCCGCTTATCTGGCCTCGCTGACCAGCGCCGGTCGCAGCCCCCACCGGAATGCCGATGGCTCGCTCACGGCGGAGGCTACCGCGGGCCGGGAGATCTTCGTCGCAGAGAACTGTGCGACTTGCCACGGCGGCGCGACCTTCACGGATAGCGCGTCGCTGCAGCGACACGATGTCGGCACGCTGACGAGTGCCTCCGGGGAACGGCTCGGCGGGACGCTCGATGGCCTCGACACGCCGACGCTGCGGGGCTTGTGGAAGTCTGCTCCTTACTTGCATGACGGCTCCGCGGCGACCTTGGAGGAGGTGTTGCGGGATCGCGATCTGTCCGGAAAGCACGCCGGTCTATTCGCCCGCAGCGATGCGGAGGTGAATCAACTCGTGGCGTATTTGAATTCCATCGATGACCTGGAAACGTCCGCTCCGGGCGGGGCGGGAACTCCGCCATCGATCTCGCCAATCGCCGACCGCACGAGCGACCTAGGCAGTCTGGTCGCCTTCACCGCAAGCGCGAGCGGCGGCACCGCGCCGTATGAATGGGAAGCCTTGGGGCTGCCGCCGGGAATCGCCATCGATGCCGCGACGGGGGAATTCCAAGGGGCTTCCGAGGTCGCGGGCCGGTATCGCGCCACGGTGGCGGTGCGCGATGGAACGGACCGGGTTTCTTCAATCGCATTCTGGTGGACGATCACGGACCCGCTGGCGTGGCGCTACCTGCGGCTCCGCTCTAACAACACGCACAACGGCGGGTTCTTCATGGTGCTGACGGAGTTCCATCTGCTCGGTGGCGATGGCCAGCGGCTGGATCGCAGCGGCTGGGCATTCAGTGGAACCCAAGCCGAGGGCAACCACCCCTACACCAATGCGACCGATGGCAATGAGGCGACCTTCTGGCATACCCGCTACACCGGCAGCAGCCCGCCTAACACCTCATTCCCGCACGACTTCATCGTGCAACTGCCGGATGCGAAGCGCATCTCGGGCTTCCAACAGCTGCCGCGCTACGATGGCCAGGGCAACGGCGTGACCAAGGACTGGACCTTCTCCGGATCCAACGATGGCAGCACCTGGACGCAACTCGGCAGCGGCACCTTCGCCAACAACCTGAGCTGGAAAAACATCACGCTGAGTGGCGGGGCGGGCAATCAAGCGCCGGTCATCGCTGCGCCCGGACCACTGACGGTGATCGAGAATTTCCCGGCGGGAACACCGGTTGCGCAGCTTCAGGCGACCGATGCTGATGTGGGGCAATCCCTCACCTGGTCGCTCGGCACTGGCAACAGCGGCGGGTGGTTTGCGATCGATCCGACCTCGGGTGCGCTCACGCTCGCGCAGCCGCTGGATTTCGAGACGCGGGGCTTGTATCGGCTGCAAGTGATCGCATCGGACAATGGAAGTCCGGTGCGCGGAGCGGCCACCGAGCTGGTGATCCGGGTGGGCAATGTGATCGAGACGCATGGCGAATCCGTGCACCTGTCGCTCACGGGTGCCGGAGGCACTTATCCGGGGCATGGCAATCCGGCGCTGATCGACTTCGATGCGGACCCGGACGGCGATGGCATCGTGAATGCCTGCGAGATCCTGTTGGGTTCGGATCCCTCGGTGCCGAATGCGCCGGCCGCGGTGGAGATCCATCGCGTGGTCGATGGCGGGCAGACGTGGGTGGAGTATGAATACCGCACCGCGGATGACAGCGGCCTGACCCCGCGGCTGACCGCGTGCTCCGGACTGGATGAGCAGTGGCAGGCATTGGCGAACGCGCCGGTCCGCGTCGGCACGGTCAATGGCATCTCGACGTGGCGGGTCCGCGATGACTTCTCGCTGGAGGCAGAGCCACGGCGGTTCTTCCGACTGGAGATCGAAGCTGGCGATGTGGTGGACTAGGGTGCGTTGTTTTGCCTTTGCTTTGCTTGGAGCGTGGCTGTCGAAGCTGGGTTCGGGGGGAGAGAGTGAACCGCGAAAGAACGCGAAACGACCCGAAATTTGTTAGAAGGAACATCTTCTCCTGACGGCGGAGAGGCTTTCTTTCCGGGATTCTGTTAGATCGGCTCTTGTTTCCGCGTCGTTTCGAGAGGCATAGGAACTAGAGAGAGCAGGAGAGGAAAGTCAGTCGATGAGTCCCGAATGGCGCGGGATCAAGCCTGTGATCGGGGCGCCACGTCACGCTGGGAGCGCTGAGTTGATGGCTCTCTGTCAGATATGCTGAGGCCGCGTGCTCTGGTTCGGGCAGGATCTCCCGGGCGCTAGCGATATAGTAAAGGCGGGGCCCTTCTGCCATAAGGAGCCGCGACCTTACTGTCCCGTTCATTCCCGTACACACTTCCCCAACGACCTCTTGAGGCCAGCCGAGGCAAGGGACCCCGTCTGTCCAAAGCGACAGTAAGGTCGCTGCTCCTTACGCGAGGTCGGAGGCGCGGAGCGACGGGCAAGTATCAGCAGATCTGACGGAGATCCGAATTTATTCCCCCTAGAGGGTAGGTTCGCCGGGTTTTCCAGGCGGAATAAATTGCCCGGGAGGAAGTAGATGGCCCGGGCCACTTCCGCTGCGCTCAACTTCCGCGTTCCCAGTGTCAGGCCACGACTTCGAGGGGCTTGAGGGCCTTCCATGCGCCGCGGGTGAAGTCGGGGAATTCGACGGGCGCGCTGCCGGCGGCCACCGACTTCGCGGAGAGTTCGAGCACCGAGGACCATGCGGCGGCATCATACACGGTGCTGTCCGGGGTCTTGCCGTCGCGAATGCACTCAAGGTGGCGGATCATCATGACGGTATCCATCCCGCCGTGGCCGCCGCCCTTGGCTGCTTCCTCCAAGCGCTTCAGGAGCGGATGCTTGAATTTCTCACGCATCGCATTGAATTCGCCGGCCGGGAGCCATTCGTGGCTGCCGGTCTTGACGCCGTATTGGCCGGGATCGTTGAGAGCGAGGCGATCCGGGTAGCCGACGAAAGTGGCACCGGTGCCGGAGAGCATGTTGATGCGGCTGTATGGGCGAGGCGAGATGATGTCGTGCTGCACCATGATCGTGCGACCGAGCTCGGTCTTGATGATCGAGGTATTCATGTCGCCGGTGACGTATTTCTCCGAGGCGTGCTTGCCGCCGTTCGGCTTCTTCTCGTCGCGCCACTTGGTGAGGCCGAGTTCGGGCGAGGAAACGGAGACGATGAATTTGAAGCGATCGCCGCGGTTGATGCCCATGTATTGGGCCACCGGACCGAGGCCGTGGGTGGGGTAGAGATTGCCGTTGTATTGCTTGTGATATTCGCGGCGCCAGTCGCCTTCGGTACCGAGCTGGAACAGCATCGAGCGAAGGTCATGAATGTAGGCGGCCTCGCCGTGGGTGATGTCGCCGAAGACTCCTTCGCGCGCCATGTTGAGGACCATCAGCTCGCTTTCGCCGTAGCAGCAGTTTTCGAGCATGATGCAGTGGCGCTGCACGCGCTCGGAAGCGTTCACCAGGTCCCAGCACTCCTTGAGGGTGACCGCGGCGTTGACTTCCACCATGGCGTGCTTGCCGCCCTTCAGCGCGCCCAAGGCCATGGGCACGTGCCAGCCCCATGGGGTGGCGATCACGATGACATCGACATCGTCGCGCTTGCAGATGGCTTCCCACGCATCGACATCGCCGCAGATGACGGCCGGCTCCTTGCCGGTCTTTTGTTTCACCTGATTGACGCCGTTGTTGCAGCGGTCCTGGCGGAGGTCGCACACGACGGTGACTTCCGCGAAGCCGCTGGCGAGGGCACCCTGCAACAGCGCGATGCCACGGCTCAAGCCGATCACCGCCACGCGCACCTTTGCGAGCGGGCGGGCTTGTAGATCGTGCACGGACTTGGCACCGGGGAGACGCGCTGGCGGGCTCGCGCCAGCCGCGCCGAGAGCGGAGCCCAGAAGACTCACGCCGATGCCCGGGAGGGCGGTCTTCTTCAGGAAATTGCGGCGGGACGTGCTCATGGATCTCGGTATTTGGGTGAAAAGCTCAGGTTTGCTGGGGGAAATTGACTGGAGCTTCTACGATGTGTCAACGAGGCCGCTTTCGTAAATCCGTCTCAACGCGACACAGGAATCGTTTTGGAGACGGTGAGTGGTGAAGGGTTTCGGGCGTTGCGGAATCCTCCAGCGGGACAATCCTGCGGGGATTGAAAGCGGGTCTGGTCATCCTTCCGTTGCTGATTCTCGGGCTGGTGGTTTTTTATCAGGCTTCGCGGAAGCCTGTGAGCGAGTCGTCGTCGCCGGGGGCCCCGCGGGTGGAGGAGAAGGGCGGTGCTCGACCGCTTGCTGCGCCGCCGCCGGGGCATGCAGTGGGATCAGATCGGGGCACAGCTCCACCTTTCTGGATCGCCGACGGGACGGATCGACGAGACGAGCGACTACGGGCGGTTTCTCGGCGAGGTGGAGAAGATGAGCGGGCCGCAGCTCATCGCGGCGTATGATGAACTCGTCGACTCGGACGTGCCGGGAGACGTGAAGATTCGCCTGCAGGCGCAGCTCATCGGGAAGCTGGTGGGACGGGACACGGAATTCGCGCTGGAGCGATTCTCCGACTATCTGCGCGAGCCTTCGGGCGAGACGGGGGCGCTCTTGATCGCAGGCTTCAATGACTGGGCGGTGAAATCGCCGGTGAAGGCGGAGCTGTGGCTGGATGCGCGGATTGAGGATGGATCGCTGGACGGGGGTAGTGGACAGGGTGAGGTTCCGGTTCGCGTGCTCTATGAGCGTGGGTTGATCCGCAGCTTGTTGATGAGCCGTCCGGACCAGGCGGGTGCGCGGCTGGAGGCATTGCCGGAGGGCTCGCGGGCGCTGGCATTGCGAGGGAATGATATGCCGCAGAGCCAGGCGGCCTATGCGAAGCTGGTCCGGCAGTATTTGCCGGCGGCGGAGCAGGAGGGCGACTTTGTGCGGATGGCGGTTTCCGCGCGTTACATGGAAGGTGAGGAGGGGGTGGCGAAGCTGTTAGATCGGATCTCGGCGACGGCGGTGGAGCGGGAAGCGATTCGCAAGCGGGTGGCCGGTCAGGGTGGGGCGGGTGTTCCGCCGGTGAGGTGATTTTGGTGGAGGGCGGGCAGTGACTTCGCCTTGATGGGGAGCTGGAGGCCGGATTATATCGGTAGCCATGGGAAGAGGCCGCTTGGTTTTCGCCGGGATCGCGGGATTGGGATTCTTCGGGCTGGGATATCTGGCGGGGCGGTCGGCAGATGCGAATGATGCGAGTGAAGGTGATGCTCATCATGCGTCGGCGGGAGAGGGGAAGCAGGGTTCGCGGGGTGGGGCGGGGACGGCGGACGGGCGTGCGGCGACGAAGTCGGGGACGCGGACGGTGAGCCAGGAGCAGGCGCTTTCGCGGCGGGTCGTGGGGATGATGAGCGACGGGAAGCTCACGATTCCCGGAGTGGATTTCCGGGGCGATAGCTTGCAGCCGGGAGAGCAGGTGAAGGAGTTCTTCGACCTGAGCGACGAGGAATTCGAGGCGATGAAGGAGATGGGGCGCGAGCGCTTGCGGAAGCGGGAGGATCACGAGCAGTCGCTGGCGAAGATCCGCGAGGCGTCCGAGGATAGGATGATTTTCGATGTGCCGGCGGATCCGGGTTTTGCGGAGGCGCAGCGGGCAGAGTTCGGCGAGGAGGTCCGGAAGGTCTTCGGGCGGGATGTGGCGGCGGCGTTACAGCTTTCGATCGACCAGGCGTATCGGGAGTTCGAGTTCCCGCGGCATGTGAATTACAGCCTGAAGTGGCGCGAGAATACCGTGGCCGACAATGCGCCGCCGGAGATCCGCGCGATGTTGGAGGGCATGCACGACTTCAAGATCGGCGTGAACACGAACGAGGACGGGTCGTACATGACGGACGCGCAGGGGATGATCCTGCAGGGCGCTTCTTCTTCCAGCGGAAGTCTGAACGTCAATGATACGAAGGAGGGGAGGTTTGTTCCGCGGTACCACTATCTGTGGGAGCGGGGGAATGGGGACCGGTGAAGGTGGGGTGGAAGGAGGCTGCGAATTCTCATCGCGAGCAACCGAGTCCCTTCTCAATACCATCCCTTTGGAGAACGCCTGTCCGCCTCCTCATACATATCGGCCAGTTCCTCGTCGCCATATGCCCGCATGGCCTTTGCCTGACCGCGGAAGGTGAAAAGCTCCTTCACTTGCTCGTTCTTGGTGACCCTGGTAGCGACGGCGAAGAACAGCTTGAGCACGGGTTTGAGCATGGCCTCGAAGCCGCGACCGGCGAACTTGACCACTGCGTGTCGTCTCGCCGAGGCAAGCATCTGCACGCCCCGGAAAAAGATCGCCATTTTCCTGAGGGATTTGTTTCCGGGATCCAGCCTGGAGCAGGCGCTGGCGATCTCCCCCGTGAGGAATCCTTGGATGAATTCGGATTTCTCGTTGGAGATTGTCAGGCTCTTGATCCAAGCGGGCTTTTTCACCCCGGCCTGATCCAGGAAGTTGTTCCGGCGAGCTTCTTCCAAGCCGGTCCGGATGGCCAAGGCGCTCGATTTCTTGCCCTCGACACGGTAGACCGCCCCGGCCATACGCATCAGCCCCCCGATCATGATGCTGTGTTTCTGTTCCGGCGTGGCCTCATGGTTCGCGCAGCTCATGAGCAATTCCCACGAGCGACGGTACGCGGCGCAAGCAGGGATCCAGTCTTCCTTTCCATGATACACATCTCCCAAGCTCCGCTCGGCGAGGAACTCCAAGACCAGGAGATCCCGGTTGTCCGGTAACTCCGCCCTCAGGGTCTGGACCCGTCCGATCTGGCTCTGGGCCAGTGTCGCGGCCCGGTCGTATTCTCCGGCTTCGACGAGGCGGGAAATGAACCTGATTCCGACTCCCAGATGATGGTCCAGGATTTCCGGAGTCGAAGGATTCGGCAGGGCGCGGAAGGCTTCCTCGGCCCATCGGAAGCACTGCCCCGCCTCCGCCATGCAATGATACCGTTTGAAAAGCTCGCCCAAGCGATGCACCAGGATCAGCCCCGTGGCGTCCTTCGAGATGTAATCGAAAAAGACGGTGGGACGGCTGCCGATGGTCCGGAAAGCACTTTGCGCCACCTGGACGGCGTCCGCCATTTTCCAGCGCTTGTGCAGCAGGTCGGCGAACGTGATCTGGAACATGGCTCCGAACACGCAAAGCTTGTCGCTTTGCTGCTCCAGCGGAACGAGGAAAAGTTGTTCCGAGATGCGCCGGAAATGGGGCTCGGCTTCCTTGCGGGAGTTCCACTCGAAATTCGCGCAGAGGAGCGCCGCCACGCCCAGCATCAGGAGATATTGTTCCCGGGGGCAAAGCTCCCGTAGCACGTCCCTGAGAATGCGGTTCACACGGATGATCCCATCCGCACCGATCTCCGCCAATGAATGATCCCTCAACTCGAAGAGAAACCCTTCGATGCTCGCGCTCTCGGGAAGATGTGCCCTGACGAATGACTCGTAGTGGTTGATGAATCGGCGCGGGATGTTCTCACAGTCGAGGAAGGAAAAGCAGGTGAGGAGCCCCATGGCATCTCCGGACCGCTCCTCGAAGGCGATGGCATAGGTCGCGGTGAGGCCGGAGCGCGCGGCTGTGCCCGCATCCGGGGCCGCCGCGGAGAATTCCCTGCGCTTCGCCAGCAGCATCTGCTCGTAGTCCGCGGGTGAGATCGCACGCTGCCGGATCAGGTTCGCGGATTCCACGATCGCCAACGGCAGGCATCCGAGTTCCACCACCAGGCGATCCGCGACGATCCGCGCATCGGCCGCGGGTTCCTTGGTGGTGCCGCCGGTCTGGCGGAAGAGCAAGGTGGAGGCGTGTTCCACTGCCAACTCGTCGACCTCGAAAGGAAGGTCCTCCGCAGGCCAACTGCGGAGCCGGGAGGTGACAATCACATAACCTTGGGTGATCGCGCTGAAGCGGCTGCGGAAGGCCACCAAGGATTCCTCGGTGTCGCAACGGTCGGCGATCAACACCCAATCCTGCTCCCGCTGCAGCGAGTCGATGGCTACACGAAGCGCTTGCTCCAGCATATGCGGGGTTGGCTCCGCGGCTCCCCCGGCCGCAGCACCGGATCCGACGAGCGCCCGGAGGCTATCGTCGATCGTCTGCGGCGACAGGCAATCGATCCATAGCACGCGCGACGGCTTGGGATCCACTGACGCGCACCATTGAATGGCGAGGGCGGTTTTACCAATGCCAGGTGCACCGCACAGGACCACGCGTGACGAACGGAGTTCGTCACGGCATTTCCTGATCGCGTCGAGTTCGCGGTCCCGGCCACAGAAGAGAGGATTCGGCCGCGCCGGGGGCATCCACAAGGTGGTGACGGCGGCAACGTGGGGGACGGCTGGAGGGATTTCCGGGGGGGACTTGTCGGCATGCTCCTTGAAGAGCGCCTCGAGGTTATCGAGACGGATGGCGAGCTTTTGATCCAAGGCGTCGTTCTCCGCACTGACATGCGCCTTCAAGTCCTCCCGGGAAGTCTCGACGGCGTCCCGGACTCCGTCGATCTTGCGGGAGTTTTCGTCGATTCGCCCGGAGACATCGTCCAGCCATTTGCAGAGGCCATCGTCAACCGCGCCGGCAGGAACACCGGCCTGAAGCTCGCGGATGTCCGTGCGGATGCTTGCCAGCATTCGCATGACCACTCCGCCGAAGGCCTCGCCTCCATCGGCCGCATCCTGCTTGAACGCGCGATAGATGCGATCGGGAAACTTGGCCACGAGATGGGCGGCAAGCTGCTGCAGCGAATGACGATCCATCCGCTCCCCGGCCGGGAGTTGCACGTTCACTTCCTTCAGGATCGCGATCCACTGGTACGCGAGCATCCTTTCTCCTGTCGGTTCCCCCGCTTGCTTTTCGGAAAGCAGTACCGTCATGCGCTCGTCGAGCTCGTCCTCCTTGAAGGAATCGATGCGAGGATCGCCTTGCTCCAGCAGATCCAGCCAGTGCTTGCGAGCCACGGTGGCGAAGTCCGGGCAATGCTTGGTCAGTTCCGGAGAATCGCGGATCACCAGTTCCAGCGCCGTGGCGGTGACCTCTGCGAGGTGATGGTTCTTCAGCGCACTGGCCATCCCTCGCGAGCGTTTGCGGATCTCGCCGACTTTCTTGCCCAGAAAGGTCGAGATGGAGGTCAAGCCAAACGCTGTGACGCCGATGGCGGGAGATGTGGCTGACAGGACTGCTGCTATGATGCCCGTGAGCGCCACCCCTACGGCAAAAGCTCCGAGTCGTGTCCGTTCCTCTTCCATGCGATATCCTTTCTCTAAATCGCATGAGATCTTAGTTTCGTGGACGGAGTGGGGAAGGAGAAAGGATCTACGGCAGAATAATGAAGCCCGCTGGGTCGAGAATATCTGCTCGGGCTGGAAATTAAGATAGCGCGGTCATCGTGCTGGAGAGTGCCTGGATGGGGAGCTCCCGGATGAGCGGGAAACGATGTTATCTATCTTCCATCATCAGTTGGAGTGGCGTTGCGTGGTGGGTTGGGCGGCGCCGGTATCGCCCCCTTTCAGGGTGGCGGTTGTTAGATGGGGTGACCCCCGGGGCGACGCGTTGCTTGCCCCGGGCTGAGGGATGTGTCCCCGTTGGGGCCGGGGGAGGTGGGGCGCAGTGGGGTCGAGGCCGCGGAGGTGCTTCGGTTTCCGCAGAGGGAGCGTGTGGAGCGCTTTTATGGGTGGCGGGAAGCGCGGGGTGTGGTCGGGGCCGCGCGGTGCTTCGGCCGCACTCGGAGAGTGCGGAGAACATTTCGGGGGAGTGCGGACTACATTTGGCGGCGGGGCGCGGGGACGGTTCGGCGGGCCAGCGGCCCGCGCTCCCAGCGGGGCAGCCGCACTCGGAAAGTGCGGACTACTTTGGTGGGTGGAACCGCCTCGGGTTGGGTTTATTGGGGTTTTCGCGTGCTTGGGTTACGTCACATTGCATCATTCCAGCTCACTTCCATTACATGACCCGCACCCATACCCAGTCCATGGCATCGTAGAGGCCAGGGAGGGAGGTCCGGCAGAATTGCCATGGCTTGGCATCGGGGCCGGACGGGCGGGCGGGGTAGAAGGAGCGGGTTTCGCGATCTTCCTGCTGGGAGTCGGAGTTCCACTCGGGGATGCGTGACGCTTCCACGGCATCGCCGACGCGGCACTCGGCGCAGGAGCGCCGGAGGCAGCGAATGCAGTACGTGGTCACATTCATGCCAGTACAACGGGGCCGGGGGGTGATTTGGTTTAGCGCAGACCCCTGCTTTCGTAGAAACCCGAGTCCAAGCGCTCTTTTTCAGGGGGATTTACCGTCTTCTTCGGGCGGGAGGGAGCGATCGACGTGACCGCGGGATTTCTCCAGGGAACACACGGCCCGCGGAAGCCAGGGGTGAGCGCCCCGACCGTGAACCAACTGGCATTTGCCGCCAGCGGGGCAGTCGGGGAGCTGTTGGTCGAAGTTCTTCAAGACCATCTGCCGGGTGGCTTCCGGCGATTTCCAGGCTTCGTGCGCGTCGGCATCGATCCCGCAGCTATGGACGGCGATGTTGTAGTGGCTCAATTGCAAGGAGCACTCTGCCGACTGGCATGCCGGGATCCACCAGAAGCGGTAGCCGACGGCCGAAACCGGGACCGCCAGGAGGATCAGTCCGAGGACGACCCGGAGCCATCTCCGCTTGGCGGGAGTCGAGGGCGGGGTGTTCAAGGGATGTTCGGCTGTATCCGTGATAGGGTGATACTGAGGGATATCCGGCGGGGGGACAATGGGAATGCAAGGGCGGTGCTGGTGGGGTGGGGTCCTCATTGCCGCCGCCACCGCCGCCGCCGGGGAGCAATTTGAGATCCTCCGGTGGCGGGTCGACCCACTTCACGAAGTAGAAGACGGCGAGCAGGATGAAGAGGAGATGGACGAGCACCGAGATGCTGAATGCCCCGGCTCCGAAGCGGCGGGCTGGACGAGTCTGGACGGGTTCTTCGCTCATGGTCTGAAGCTACCAACGAATGTCCATGGTGGCGTCCTGGGGGGATTTGTTGGCGCATGACACGGCGGGACGCGCGGATGTTGCTGCGTTACCGATTGATGTGCAGGGACCTATGGGAAGATATAGGGTGGGGAAGGAGGCGGCCCGGCCCCCATGCGCAACAAAACCCAAGCCAAGCATGGCAGACCGACAGTCTTGGCATTAATTTGCCTCGCAATCCGCTACATCCATGGGACTCGACAAGCTCACCACCAAACTTCAGGAAGCCCTCCAAGCCGCCCAGCGGCTGGCCTCGAAGTCCGCTCACCCCGAGTTGAAGGGCACGCACCTCCTGCTCGCACTGCTCCAGCAGGAGGGCGGCATCGTCACGCCCATCCTGCAAAAGGCCGGCGTCGATCTCACCCGCCTCAAAGCCTCCCTGGCATCCGCGCTCGACCGCGAGCCGACCCAGCAGGGCGGCACCACGCAGCCGCAGATTTCCTATGGCCTGCGCGCCACCCTCGATGCCGCCGACGAGGTCCGCGAGTCGATGGGCGACGACTACCTCAGCGTCGAGCACGTGTTGATCGGCGCGCTGAAGGCCGATGCCCCCGAGGGCAAGTTGCTCAAGGAAGCCGGCTTCGATGAAAAGAAGGCGAGCAAGGCGATCGAGGGTGTCCGCGGTCCGCAAAAGGTCACCGACCAGGACCCCGAGGGGAAATACCAGACGCTTGAGAAGTATGGCACCGACCTGACTGCCCGCGCCCGTGAGGGCAAGATCGACCCGGTCATCGGCCGCGATCACGAGATCCGCCGTGTGATGCAGGTGCTCTCCCGCCGCACGAAGAACAATCCCGTGCTCATTGGCGAGCCCGGCGTGGGCAAGACCGCCATCGTCGAAGGCCTCGCCCGCCGCATCGTCTCCGGTGACGTGCCGGACTCGATGAAGGACAAGCGCGTCATCGTGATGGACCTCGGCGGCATGCTCGCCGGTGCGAAGTATCGCGGCGAGTTCGAGGAACGTCTCAAGGCGTTCCTGAAGGAGGTCACCGAGAGCGCGGGCGAGATCATCCTCTTCATCGATGAGCTTCACACCATCGTGGGTGCCGGTGCCAGCGAGGGCGCGGTGGATGCTTCCAATCTGCTGAAGCCCCAGCTTGCCCGCGGGGAGCTGCGGACCATCGGCGCGACCACGCTCGATGAGTATCGCAAGTACATCGAAAAGGACGCCGCACTCGAGCGCCGCTTCCAGCCGGTGATGGTGGGCGAGCCCTCGGTGGAAGACACCATCGCCATCTTGCGCGGCCTGAAGGAGCGCTATGAAGTCCACCACGGCGTGCGCATTCAGGACGGCGCGCTGGTTTCCGCGGCGATGCTTTCGGATCGCTACATCGCCGACCGTTTCCTGCCGGACAAGGCCGTCGACCTCATGGATGAGGCTGCCTCGCGCTTGAAGATCGAACTCGACTCGATGCCGACTGAGATCGACCAGATCGAACGGCAGATCATGCAGCTCGAGATGGAGAAGAAGGCGCTCGAGAAGGAGACCGACAAGGCCAGCCTCGCCCGCCTCGACAAGGTCAAGGAAGAGCAAGCGAACCTGCGCGAGCAGTCCGCCGGTCTCATGGCCCAGTGGCGGAATGAGAAGGAAGTCATCGACCTAGTCCGCGCCGCGCAAGAGAAGATCGATTCGCTAAAGACCGAGGCTCAGCAGGCCCAGCGCATCGGGGATCTGACCCGTGCCTCCGAGATTACTTACGGTCGTATTCCAGAAGCCCATCGCGAGTTGGAGGCCGCGAACGATCGCCTCGTCGAACTTCAGAAGAGCGGCGCGATCCTGAAGGAGGAGGTCACGGAGGAAGACATCGCCCGCGTCGTCTCGTCGTGGACCGGCATCCCGGTGTCGCGCTTGCAGGAGGGCGAGAAGGAGAAGCTCGTTCAGATGGAGGAGCGGCTCGGCCTGCGCGTCATCGGCCAGAAGAAAGCGATCAGGGCAGTATCGAATGCCGTCCGCCGTGCCCGCGCCGGACTGCAGGATGAGAACCGACCCATCGGTTCCTTCCTCTTCCTCGGCCCGACCGGGGTTGGCAAGACGGAGCTGTCCAAGGCCCTCGCCGAGTTCCTCTTCGATGACGAAGGCGCGATGATCCGCATCGACATGTCCGAGTACATGGAGAAGCACAGCGTCTCCCGCTTGATCGGTGCGCCTCCGGGCTATGTCGGCTACGATGAGGGCGGCCAGCTTTCCGAGCATGTACGACGGAAGCCGTACTCGGTGGTTCTCTTCGACGAGATCGAGAAGGCGCACCCGGACGTTTTCAATGTGCTTCTCCAGGTGCTCGATGACGGCCGTATCACCGATGGCCAGGGCCGTACCGTGGACTTCCGTAATACCGTCCTGATCATGACCTCGAACATCGGCAGCCAGTACATCCTCGATGAGGAGAATGCCGAGCAGCGCGAGGCCAAGGTCACCGCGGCGCTGCGCCAGCACTTCCGCCCGGAATTCCTCAACCGCATCGATGAAACGATCATCTTCGACCGCTTGCAGCGCGAGGAGCTGACGACCATCGTCGATATCCAGCTCGATCGCGTCCGCAAGCGCCTCGCCAAGCAAGGCCTCGCCCTTGCGCTTACGGAGAACGCCAAGGAGTTCGTCGGCAACCAGGGCTACGATCCGGTCTATGGTGCCCGTCCGCTCAAGCGTGCGATCCAGCATTACCTGCTCGATCCGCTGTCGCTGGACATTCTGGATGGCAAATTCAAGGACGGCGAAGTGATCACCGCGGATGTGGATTCCGGCGTCATGACCTTCCACACCAATTGATTTGAAGCCTGCCTTGCAGGTCGCACTCTGACGGCGGGATTCTTGCAAGATGGGTGCCGGCCGGGCCCTCGACCCGGCCGGCATTCTGAACGTCTTCCAGCGGGCGGGAAGCCTCGTGATTGTAGGGATTGCGGCGCTATCGGGCGACGCTCGCGGGAGGGTAACGGGCGTTGGCATGATACGCGTTTAAGAGATTGGCAGTAGCTGGCTGCCCGAATTCCGGGTGGCGGCTGTTTTAACCCGCAACCGACAAACCAATGAACACGCTTCAAATCAAAGGAAACTGGAACATCGCCAAGGGTAAGCTCAAGCAGCAGTGGGCCGACCTCACCGATGACGACCTCGACTATGTGGAAGGCAAGGAGGACGAACTCCTCGGCCGGATTCAGAAGAGGACCGGGAAGACCCGCGAGGAGGTCGAGAAGGCGATCAAGGACTCCAACGATTGCGGCTGCTAAACTGCGCCGCCATTGGCCGCCGCTGCCCAGAGGGCGCGGCGGCTTTTTGCGTACTGCATACAACGAAAACGGCCGCCCCCTGTGAAGGGACGGCCGCGACCTCTGAGCTCGAAATTTGTTAGAAATCACTCTTCGACCTTGAGTCGCGCGAAGAGCCTGCCGCCGGTGGCGAGCGAGGAGGGAAGCCTTACTTCCACCAGATCCGCACCGCCTTCATTGCCTACGACCGATCCAGCGGGGCCGTCGGTCCACGTACCGGACGGGGAAGGGGAATGCTCAACGACCGGCGCGAGATAGAGAGAACCTGGCATGCGGCGGAAGACGATGACCAGATTGCCGGTGAGCTTGTCGTAGGATGCCTTTGGCAATAGTGCCGCGGAGTTCGATCCCGCGCCGGGTGCCGGTTCTCCGCCGATCACGAACTCGATGCCATTCGGGATTCCATCGCCATCCGAGTCGATGTCGAAGCCGCTGACGCCTTTGCTCGTCGCCCAACTTTCGAAGCCGGTGGCGGTTTGCTGGTGGAGCACGATCTGGCCCGCCTCGTAGCTGACGCTGTAGCCGGGAGTGACGGTCGCGAAGGTGCCGACCGGCGTGCCAGTGCAGGTGGCGATGACGTAGGAGCCCTGTGTGAAGCCGTCGCCTAGCAGCGAGACATCGAGCGTCGCGCCGGTGACGTTGAGGCTCCCCGTCACTGCGAGCTGGTCGTGGGAAAGGCCGTTGATTTCGACCGCGAGCGTGCCGGTGATGGTGGCGGCGCTGGCGCTGAGGACTCCGGTCCCGGAGCCCGGCGCGATGGTCCCCGCTGCGGTGATCGTGCGATTGATTGTGCCCGATCCGCCAAGGGTGCCGCCGGTGGTGACCGTCACAGGATTGGCCGAAGTGGCGATGCTGCCATTCACGGTGAGCTTTCCGGCGGCCACCGCGGCACTGCCGGTGAAGGTGTTTGCGGCGGCTAGGACGAGTTCGCCCTCGCCGCGCTTGATCATCGCACCCACGCCGGTCACGGGGCCGGCGATGGTGCCGGTGCCGGTGGGAACGGTGAAGCCCTCCTGGCTGTTGGTGGCGACCAGGGTGATCGAACGAGTGGCACCCAGCGTGATCCCATCGGCATCGAAGCGCAGTCCGCCGTTGCCGTTGTTGCAGTCCATGCGGAGGTCATTGTCCGGATTCCCCAAGGCGGCATCAGAGTTGAAGGCGAGGAAACCGCGCCACAGCTCGATGGTGCCGGAGAAGTCATTCGCCGGATTGACCAGCGACAGCACGTTAAAGTGGTTCGAGCCGACATTGCTGTCCACGAGCCGGTAGGTGAGGCCCGCGGTGCCGCCGCTCAGCTTGCCGGCCAGGGCGACCTCGGTGAGGGTGGTCGGTGCCGCATTATTGGCGGCGCGGACGATGAAGGTCTGGTAGGCAGTGGCGGGCAGGGTGATGTTATTGGCGACCTCGCCCGAACCGAACGAGAACGCGAGCGAACCACCCGCATGGGTGATGGCTCCGGTGCCCAGCGCTTCCGGGGCTTCCATGCGGAGGGCACCAGCATTCAATGTGGTGCCGCCCGTGAAGGTGCTATGGTAGCCGAGCACCTGGGTGCCGGTGCCGGCTTTCACAAGCGAACCGCTGCCGGCGATCGGCCCTGCGTAGGCGGCCGTGAAGTCGGCAGGGTCCTTCCCGACCGTGAGGGTGACGGCTTGGTTCGAGGGATTGGAAAGGCTGACGTCATTGTTGCCGGCAAGTCCGCCGATGGTGGCTGCGGTGATGTTTCCGAAAGCGAGGAGACCGCCGTTCACAAAGGAGCTCGCGATGACGCTATTCGAAAGGGCGAGCGGGTGATCGAGCCGGAGGGTGCCGGAGGTGATCGTGGTGTTTCCCTGGAGCGGGTTCGGATTTGCGAGGACCAGGGTGCTCCCTCCGGTCTTCACCAGGGTGCCGGGACCGGCCATGCCGTGGTCGCCGGTGAGAGTGTAGCTGCCTGTCTCACGATTCACCGTGACGACGTGCGGGATGACATCACTGCCATTGATGGCGATGGTCGAGCTGGAGGGCGCATCGCCAAACGTCACGTCATCGCCGGTGGCGAAGTCGGCTGTCGTGATGCCGTCCGAGGTGAGCAGCCAGTTCTTCGGCGCATTCAGCGTGCCGGTGCTCCACTCGGAGCCAAGCGAGCCGGTCCAGGTGAGGGCCTTGCCTTCCACGGAGATGGTCTGGATGACCACGGAACTGGTGGTGTTGTTCGCGCTGTCCCTCACCCGCGCTTGGATCACGTAGGAACCGGGGAAGGCATAGGTGTGAGCCTGCTGATAGGGAGTGCCGACCGCTTGCAAGGGACTCCATGCGTCGGTCTGGCCGTCGCCCCAGTTGATCTCAAACTGGACCTGGTCTCCTTCGGTATCCGTGGCGGAGAAGCTGTAGTTGGCAGCCACCGCGGGCGCGACCGGGGAACTGCCGGCATTTTGAATCACCATGGCCGGAGCGATGTTTCCCGGCAGCGGGATGGCGGTGCCGGGGGTGCCCAGCGTCGCCACTTCGCTGGCGGCCAAGGCATGGGAATAGATCGCCACTTGGCCGATCGTCAGTGGATTCGTCTCAGCCGCGGTGTTATCGGCGAACAGCAAGACCTGTGAGGGATCGAGGGAATACTCGGTGTTCGCACTGGTCAGGATGTTGTGCTGGAAGGTGGACGTCGTACCAGCGGCATTCGTCATGTAGGTGGTGAACGACGTGCCGAGCTTCACCGCGATGGTGATCCGCAGCCACTGGTCCTCGGGCATCGCGAAGGAGGTATAGGCACTGGTACTACGACCGAGGCTATTGACGGTGCCGCCGGAACCACGGGTGAAATACTCGGCGTCGTTGCCATTCGTCAGATCCGTCTGATAGAAGGTCCGCCACAGGTTCCCTGTGGGGCGGCGGATGTCATAGACGAGCGTGTATTCCGCGGCGCGGTTCGCATTGCCGCCGTTCGCGCCGATGCCGTGAGTGGCGACCAGGCGATTCGCGATGCCGGAGACTGTGGTGATGACGCCGGTCAGGGTGGTGGTGCCGTAGGTGGCATCAGCGGACCAGACGGGTGCGGTGCCGGCCACCGTGAGGTCGGTGCCGAAGGTGGCTTTGCCGAGATTGGAGCTGTCATCGAACTTCCATAGTCCGACGAGGCCGGCGTGGGAGACCGTGGCGAGGGCGCCCAAGAGCGCGGGGCAGAGGAGTGCTTTCATGGTGATTTTTTTGACGAGTACGGGAGGCGTGCTGGAAAGAGCTGGCTCAACGCCTGCGGCGGCGGAGCAGAACAAGTGCACCGAGGCCGCCGAGAAGAGCGGTGGAAGGTTCAGGCACTCCCTCGATCTTGATGGCCGCGATGCCGCCCCTGAAGTCCTGTCCGCCGAGGTCCGGAGTCAGTCGCTCGGCGACTAGGAAGTCATCGGTGATGCCGGTGACGGTGGAGCCGATGAGGTAGTAGGGATTGGTGCCCGAGCCGCCGAGAGCGGTACCCGTGGAGCTGCCGATCAAGGTGGCGGTGCTGGTGTAGGTCGCCGCATTCCCGACGGTGACCTCGCCGGAGAAGATATTTGCGTAGCCTGCTTCCAGCGCGGTCTTCTCGTCGGTGGCCCCGCCGTTGTAGGTCTTGTAGGCGGAGTAGTAGACGGTGATGCTGAGTGAGGTGAAGCTGTTAGCCGTGAGCCATTCGGAGACATTGGTGAATTGCACCAGTCCCGCGAAGCCGCTGAGGCCAGTCGAGGTGCCAGTCTGATTGCCGCCCAGCGTGCCGCCGAAGATGCTGTTGGCGGGCATGCCCGTGGTGCCCGGATTCCAGTAGTCCTGCTTGGCGACCCAGCCGGTCAACTGCGCGCCATCGCTCTGCGGCAGGGTGAAGGTGCCGGCTGCGTGAGAGGCCACCGTGGTATTGGCGGCGGTCTGGACGTTCTTCGCGGTCCAGTCGGAGAAGAGCACGCCATCGAAGGTGCCGGACGTTGGGTTTCCGTTGCTGGTGGTGGTGAAATTGAGGCCGAAGGCGGCGGCGACGGCACCGTGGGAAACTCCCGAGGCAAGCAGCGAGGAAAGACTGAGAACAAGCAGACAACGGATCTTCATGAGGAGGTCGGCTGAGCGCCGTGATGAAGGAGTGCCTGCCTCGTTCCGGAATCGCAATGGCCGCCGGGCAAATCTCTTTGGCATTTTCGCGAGATCCCTGCTACGAACCTGTGAGATGCCCGCACGCAAGATTGCCACCGCTCCCGATGTCGCACTCCAGCGTCACTTACGTATCGGAGTGCGCCTGCCGGAGTGGGCCACCGGCTTCGTGTTCCGCGTCTTCGAGGGCCTCATCGACTTCCAGCGCAGCCACGGAGCCTATGTGGAAATGCACTTCGACCAGCCAAGCGGCGGCGATCTGCCGGCGGCGCCGATCGACGAGCATTGGCAGGGTGACGGGCTGTTGGTGTTTCGCTACACCGCGGCCGAAGCGGCAGAGTGGAAGGAGCGGAAGATCGCCGTGGTGAATCTCAGTACGGAATTCCCCGGCGAGGATCCGGACTTCCCCCGCGTGACGATGGACAATGTGCGCGTCGGCCGGATGGCGGTGGAGCATCTCGCGTCGCTCGGCTTGCGCGACTTCGCCTATGTGCACGAATCGACGCGGCGCTATTCGTTGGAACGGCTCGAGGCATTCGAGGCGGCGGTGCCCGAGGTAGGCGGACGTTTCCACCGGATCGATGTGCCGGTAGCGAGTTACCCGCTGGCGGTGCGGCCGAAGCGCATCGAGCGCTGCATTTCCGTCCCGCTGGCTTCGCTGCCGAAGCCGTGCGGGATCTTTTGCAAGGACGACATCATGGCCGTGTGGGTGATGCGCGTGTTGAAGACACTCGGCCTGCGCTGCCCGGAGGAAATGCCGGTGCTTGGCGTGTCGGACGACATTGTCTTCTGCCATACCACCACTCCGGCGATGAGCAGCATTTCCTACCCCGGTCGCCGGATCGGTCGTGCTGCGGCCGAGTTGCTTCACCGCATGATGAATGGCGAAAAGATTCCGCCGCGCCACCGCGTGACCGTGCCGCCTGCCGGGCTCGCACGCCGCGAATCGACCGGTCGCGTGATCTTGTCAGATCCGGTGGTGACGCGCGCGCTGGATCATCTGCGGGAGAACATCGTGCAGAAGGGCATCAGTGTGGATGCGCTCGCGCGGCGGACCGGGGTTTCGCGCGAGCTGCTGCGGCAGAGATTCCATGCCGCGCTGGGTCGCAGCCCGAAGGAAGAGATCGAGCGCCTGCGTTGCCTGCGGGTCTGCGACTACCTCCATCGTACTACCTACACGCTGGAGTCCATCGCCGAGGAATGCGGGTTTTCCGGGCCGGATGATGTGTGCCGGTTCATCAAGCGGATGACCGGAAAGACGCCGGGGAAGATCCGCGCCGAGGCGAAATCGTGACGCTGGGATTGGCAAGATGCCAATGGAATTGGGGTTGCAGCAATGGCCGCCAAGGCGTGCCTGGCGCTATGAGAGAGATTCATGCAATTGCCTCTCCTCCGTCTCGCCGCGTGCTTGTTGTTGGCGGTTCCGCTTCGCGCCGCGGAACTCCGCGGCCTGTGGCTCTTTGACGATGCCGCGCAGCCGGGCAAGGCTGCGGTTGGAAATCCTCTGGTCATCGCGGGCACGGCACCGGCGCACGCGTCGTCGCTGGCGGACGCGGGTGGGACGTCATTGAACGGAGTCATCACGACGGTGGCAGGTACGGCGAATGCGCTCACCGCAACCCCTGGCATCAATCCAGCGGACAGCCCCGGTGCCTATGTGTCGCAGTATTCGATCGTGGCGGACATCTTCTCGCCAGTTGCTTCGCGGTCATCGTGGCGCTGCCTCTATCAGACGGCAGCCACGCCGGCGGCGAACGACGGCGAGTATTTCATCCGCAGTGACAACGACAGGCTCGGCAGCGGGGACATCGTCTATTCCAGCAGCGGGATTCCGGAAACGCTGTGGAGGCGGTTGGTCATCACCGTCGATCTGAATCAGGCCGGCGGTGCTGCCGCGCCGAAGGTGAAGGCCTACCTCAATGGCACGCTTTTCCATAATCATACCGGCACAGCCAATGCCGGGCTCACCGGCCGCTATGCACTCGACAGCGTGATCCATTTCTTCGCCGACAATGATGGCGAGAACGGGGCGCTGAATGTCGGCGCGCTGGGGATCTACAGCGGTGCACTGACCCCGGCGGAGGTGACTGCATTGGGAGTGGCTGGAGCCTCGATTGGCAGCCTGCCGCCGGTCATTACGGATGGCAGCCCGCGCACGCTTGAGGCGTTGAAGAACGGTTCGGGTGTCGATCTCGTCTTCAATGCCAGCGATCCGAATGGCGATACCATCACGTGGAGCCTCACCTCCCTGCCGGCGCACGGCACCGCGGTCATCTCTGCGAGCAGCTCGACGCAATGCACCGTGCGCTACACGCCACAGGCCGGTTACAGCGGTACGGATGCCTACATCGTTCAAGCGAGCGATGGCAGCAATGTCGCCACGAGCACGGTGGATGTTTTCGTCCGGGACCCGTCCGCGCCGCCGTATCCGAATCCGGTCGGTTGGTGGCAATTTGACTACGGCTACGATCACACGCTTGCGACGCTCGGAAGCGATCTGACCACGAGTGGCGCCGGCTTCACGGATGTGCCAGGCATTTCCACGGGCGACGGCGCGATGCTGGTGGCATCGGGCAGCCACTACCTCGCAAGCCATGGCATTCCTGCTGGCACTGGCGGCGGCACGAGGGTGAACGAATACACGTTGCTCTTTGACGTGAGCTATCCATCCAGCGGATGGAAGTGCCTCTATCAGGCCGATGGCACCAACACGACCGACGGCGAGATCTTCATCGACCCGTCCGGCAAGGTCGGACTCGCCGCGGTCGGCGGCTACTCGGCGAATGCCACGACGACCGACACGTGGTATCGCATCGTGGTCAGCGTCGACAACGGCAGCGACCGTCGCATCTATGTGAACGGCCAGCTTTGGCTCGATGGAAATGCGGGCACGCTCGATGACCGCTTAGCGCTGGCTGCGGTGCTGCGTGCCTTCGCCGATGAGGATGGCGAGGACGGTCCGATCCGCGTCTCGAATCTCGCGCTGTGGTCATCCGCACTGAATGCCACGCAGGCCGCTGCGCTGGGAGCTGCCGGGGCCTTCATCGTGGATGCACCTCCGCCGTCGCCGAATCATCCGCCAGTGATCACCGAGGGAGACACCGTTTCCGCGAATGCCGGCATGGCAGTGCCGACGCCCGTGACCGTCCATCTCACCGATGCGGATGGCAATGCGATCGCATGGACGGTCCTAACACCTCCCTCACACGGCGGCGCGGTGATCACGACCTCCAGCGACACGGCATGCACGGTGACCTATACCTCGTCTAACAACTATACAGGCCCGGACAGCTTTGTCCTGCGGGCTTCGGATGGAAAGGCGTCGGACACGGTGGCCGTGACGCTGCAGGTGCAGAATACCCCGCCGGTGATTTCGGAAGGGGACAGCTATCTGCTGAATGCCACGCTGGACGGCGGTGAGCATACGGCCGTCTTCACCGCGGGCGATGCGAATGGCAACGCGCTGGCATGGATCATCGCCACCGAGCCACAGCATGGCACGGCGCAGATCCTGGAAACCACCGCGGGCACCTGCGAGGTCGGCTACACACCTGCGGCGGGTTTCACGGGAGTGGACAGCTTTGTCGTGGAAGTGACCGACGGGCAGGCGACCGACAGCATCACGGTGCAGGTCACCGTCGCCGATCCCACGGCAGATCCGGTGCTCACGGTGATCTCCGCGCATGGCACCGTGAATCCACCGGTCGGCAGCCAATCGCATCCTTCGGGAACCACGCTTTCTCTCTCGGCCACGGATGAAATCGGTGCCCAGACGCGCCACCTTTGCACAGGCTGGACCATGACGGGCAACGACCCTGGCACGGGCGCGGCTAACAGCTTCTCGATGACCCTCACGCGCAACTCCACGCTCACCTGGCAGTGGCGAACCGAGCATCATGTGGTCACCTCGACGAGCGGCAATGGCACGGTCAGCCTGACCACCGGCTGGCAAGAGGCGGGTAAGCCGCTGCAGATCACTGCCATTCCTTCTCCCGGTCATCACTTCGCGGGCTGGACGGGCGATACCGCGGGTGCGGTCACCGGCGGCAAGAACATCGTGCTGCCGATGGACCGGCCCTACGCGACCGTCACCGCAAACTTCGCGCCGGATGAGAACTTCACCGTGGTCGCGCTGCCGGACACGCAGAACTACACCAGCCTTTCTTCTCCTACCGACACCTTCACGCGCCAGACCCAGTGGGTGATCGAGAACAAGGATACCCTCAACATCAAGTTCCTCACCCATCTCGGCGACATCGTGAACTCGCCGACCAATTCCTCGCAGTGGACGCGTGCGACCGATGCGATGAACCTGCTCAACGCGGAGCTGGCCTACGGGACCTGCCCCGGTAACCACGACATCGCGACTGGCTCCAACCATTACCTGGAACGCTTCGGTCCAAGCCCGACACACGCGTCGTCGCTCGGCCGCTGGATCGATCCGGCGACGAGCCAGGTCTATGACTGGTATCGCGGTTCCTCGCCGCGTGGCTACAGCTCCTATCAGATCGTTCCCGTCAATGGCCGCGACTTCATGTTCATGCACCTCGACCACGATTGCCCGGACGAGGACATGGCCTGGGCGGCCTCCGTGCTCAGCGCCCACCCACAGGTGCTGACGATGATCACGACCCACAACTACCTTGCGGAAACCGGCGGCACCGGGATCTTCGGCACCGGCACCGGCGAGCGTGGGTACACCGCCCAGCCGAACGTCAGCATCGGGCCGGATCGCAACAAGCCGGAGGAGGTTTTCAACGCGCTGGTGAAGCCATTCAACCAGGTCTACATGGTGATCTGCGGGCACATGTTCGCGATCTACAACCTGGAGAAGACCAACACCGCCGGGAACACGGTTCACGAGGTGCTGTGCGACTACCAGTCGCTGCCCAATGGCGGCAATGGCTTCCTCCGCGTCATGGATTTCCGGCCATCGGAGAACAAGATCTACAACAGCACCTACTCGCCCACGCTCGGGCGCTACGTGAATCCGAATCTCGCCGCGGACCGCCAGGGGATGCTGGACCTGCACAACCCGAACGGCGGTGAGTTCGTCCTCGATCTGGATTTCGACCATCGCTTCGACAACACGCTGACCATCGCGTCGTCGCATGCGTCGGTGACGCCGGCGGTCGGTGCCCACGCGGTCGCTGATGGCACGCCGGTGGTCGTTAGCGCGAGCAATCAAACGAATGGCCTGACACGTCACCGTCCGACGGGCTGGACCCTGAGCGGCGCGCAGAGCGCCTCCGGTAGCGGAGCTACGGCAACCGTGGTACAAAAGGGCGACGCGACGCTGACGTGGAGCTGGGCCACCGACTACTGGCTTGATACGTCCACGGTAGGCGGCGGCATCGTCAGCATCGGTGATGGCTGGCAGGCAGCAGGCGCGAACGTTTCGATTCAGGCGCAACCCGATGCCGGATCGTCTTTCCTCCAATGGAGCGGAGACGTGGCCGGCTGTTCGATCGATGGCGGCCGCATCACGGTGCCGATGGATCGTCCGCGCGGTCCGGTCACGGCGGTCTTCAGCTCCGGCAGCACGCAGACCTTCGCAGTGCAGGTTGTTTCGGATCATGCCTCCGTCAGCCCCGCACCGGCGAGCTACTCCTATGAGCAAGGGAGCGAGGTGACCTTCAGTGCCTCCACTTTCACCGATGGCGGAACGCGGTTCGTCTGTACCGGGTATCAATTGGCGGGCGCGAGTACTGCCAGCGGCGGCGACGATGAGGTGACGGTGACCATTAACGGCGATCTCACGGTGACGTGGCTCTGGAAGGCCCAGCACCAGGTGACGGCAAGCGCCAGCGGCCCGGGATCGGTCGAGCCCGCCAGCGCGTGGATCGATGCGGGGGAGTCGCATGTTCTAACGGGCACTCCGGAAAGTGGCGCTGCGCTGGTGTCGTGGACCGGTGACACGGTGGATGGTATTTCGAATGGCAACAGCTTCAGTATTGCCGCGGTGGATCGCCCGGTCGGCCCGGTCACTGCGACCTTCGCGGTGGGCATGCACACACTGACGATCGTTTCCACGGAGGACACCGTGACACCCGTGCCCGGGCCACTGATATTGCCGCACGGCAGCGTGGTTCATTTCTCGGCGCTGCCGCATGTGAGCGGATCGGCCCGCAAGGTGCCGGCCGGATGGGCGGTGACCGGTAGCCAGCCTGCGAGCGGCTCCGTGCCGGAAGGTTCGCTGATTTTGAATGGTGACGCGACGCTAACGTGGTCGTGGAGCGAGGAGGTCTTGCTGTCGCTGAGTTCTGGTCTGGAAGGTGCGATCCTGCCGATGGATGTGGCGGGTTGGAAACCGCTCGGATCGCAGGTGATTTTGGAAGCACGGCCGGCGGAGAAGTTCCACTTTGTCCGCTGGAGCGGCGATGTCCCCGCGGGATCGACTTCGCCCGAGATCACGCTGACGATGGATCAGTCGCGCGCAGTGACGGCGGACCTTTCCCCGCTGGCTACGGCCTCCGGCACGCCGCAGTGGTGGCTGGATGCCCACGGGCAGGTGATCGGCGGCGACTACGAGGCGGCCGATCTCCGTGACGCCGATGGAGATGGCCAGATCGCCCGCGACGAGTTCGTGGCGGGAATGGACGACCGCGATCCTGCGCGCGTTTTCCGGGTTTCCCAATCGGCGCTGCTACCGGGGCCGGTCTTCCAACTCGCGTGGCAAGCGGACATGGGACGAGACTACGTGATTCGTAGTAGTCCGGATCTCGCCACGCCCTTCGCCGATTTGCTAGGTCCCTTGGCTGGACAGCGTCCGTCGATGACTGCGCAGGTGGCGGCCACGGGAAGCCGCCGCTTCTATCAGGTCGAGGCGCTCTTGCCACCTGGCAGCACGCTCGATGCCGACCCTCTGGCGCTCAGCCACCAGGCGGCCGCCGGCGCGGTGCTCCGCGACATGCGGCGCATTCCGGCCGGCTGGTCCACGCGCGGCGACGATGGTGGCGTGCAGACCAGCAAGCCGGCTCACCCGACCCGCGTGGCGGGGTTTGAGATAGATCGCTTTGAGGTGACCCGCGGAGATTGGGAAGCGGTCGCCATCTGGGGAAATGCCCATGGGTATGACTTGCCGGCGACGCTGCCCTACGACGTGCCCGCCGATCATCCGGCGGTGGCGGTCTCATGGTATGCTGCGGTGAAATGGTGCAACGCTCGTTCCGAAATGGAAGGTCGCGTGCCGGTCTATCATGCTAATGCGGCAGGCACGACGGTCTATCGCACCGGCGATCTTGACCTAGTCTCCGCGCAGGTGAACTGGGCTGGCAACGGCTACCGCCTGCCGACCGAAGCCGAGTGGGAGCGCGCCGCGCGCGGTGGCCTGGAGGGTCAACCTTATCCCTGGGGCGGCGGTAGCGCTGATCTCCGGGCGAATCATTGGAACTACGAGCTGTTCATCGGCCGTGCTCCATCCGAGGTCTATCCTTACACGCAGCGCGTTGGATTCTTCGACAGCACCCAGCCTGGCCCCGCACCGGACTCGGCGAATGCCTACGGCCTGCACGACATGACCGGCAATGCCTGGGAGTGGACGTGGGACCGCATGGGTGCCTACACCGCCGAGGCGCAGATTGACCCGCGCGGGCCGGACAGCGGTGAGTTCCGCGTCTTGCGCGGCGGCTCATGGTGGAACTACGTCGATCAGGCCACCAATCACCAGCGGCTGGCTTATCCGCCAATCGGTGATGATGACTACGGGATGAATGGCTTCCGCTGCGTGAGGGGGTTGCATCCGAATGAGTGAAGCGTCGCAGCCCCATAGGGGGTGTGGACGTTCCGTCCACACCGTGTCGACAGAATGTCGACACTCCTTATCGCTGTTAGGAAAACAAGCCCACCGCGCGGTCGAGGCACCAGACCATGGCGATGATGCCGAGAGCATAGCCCGGTGCCCAGGCAAAGCGTAATGGCAGTGCTAGCTTCATCGCACGCAGGGCTTTCACGATGGCGAACCACAGCCCGATCATCGCCAACTGCCCGAGCTCCACACCGAGATTGAAGAACAGCAGTGCCACCGGAAGGTCTTGCCGGGGCAAACCGAGATCTTCCATCACGCCGGCGAAGCCGAGGCCATGGATCAGGCCGAAGAGGAATGACACCAGCCACGGCTTGCGGGCCGTGATGCCAGCTTGCCCGCGGGATACGTGGATGATTTCCACGGCCAGCACGGCAATGCTGAAGGCGATCAGCACTTCGACCACGCCGCTTTCAAACTTCACCCAGCCCAGGGTCGAAAGCCCGAGCGTAAGGCTGTGCGCCAGGGTGAAAGTGGTGATGGTCGCGACCACTTGCCGCCATCCCTTCACCAGCAGCAACAGCCCGGCGACAAACAGCAGGTGATCCCAGCCGGTGAGCATGTGCTCCACGCCGAGCAGCGTGTAGCGCTTCGCCGCCTCGCCGGTGCCGCCGACGCCAGCGCGGAGTTCGCCGATCGTTAGCACGATGCCTTCGTCGCCGCGGGGAATGAAGCGTCGGGCGGTTTCGCCGCTGCGCCAGAAAGCGTGGACGAGCACGCCGCTGCACCGCCATGGCAGCACGATGCGGTCCTCGCCCGAGAGCGGCTTGCCATCGGTGGCGAAGATCAGTCGCACCGGACCGGCGGGCAATTGCGGCTCCTGCTCCCACGTCGCGTGGGCGGGCAAGACCGGCGGTGCCTCTCCTTGCGGGCTGCCGGGCGGTGCCACGTAGTCGAGCTGATAGCGCTCGTCGCCCAGCTCTTGGAAACGGAACACCAGCACGCTGGTATCGTGACCGTGTGTCGGCAGCAGCAGCGCCAACAGCAGGCCTAGCAGAATGAGCAAGGTCTTCATGGCGCGGGGATTCCGGGTGGAAGTTCGATGCGGTAGTTCGCGCGCATCTCCGCGACCTTGGCGGACACGGCGGCATTGCGCTGGGCTTCCAGCCACTTGGCAACGAGGGCCGGCCGGACGTCTTCGATCGGCATTTCGCGAGGCGCATCGTAGCGGACGACCTTGATGAAATGCACGCCGCGCGATGAGGTCAGTGGGCCGGTCCATTCGCCGGGCTTGGCCGCCACCACGGCGGCGGCGAATTCGGTGCCAAAGGTTTTCTCAAGCTGCGGCAGCCAGGTCATCGGCATCGGGTTCGGGAGTCGCAGCGCCTCCGCCTGCGGGGGAGGTTCTCCCGCGCGGAGCATCTTCAACATGCCCGCGGGAATCTTGTCCTCTTTGGTAAAGGTGGCCTGCTCGAAGCTGACCTGCGCGGGGTAGCTGAAGGGCTCGGGGTGTTGCCGGCGAAACGCTTCAAGGTCGGCATCGGATGGGTCCGCGATCACCGGCTCAAGCGTCTCGCGCATGATGGCGGCGAGCAGGCCGCGCACCCGCGTGTCATCGGTGTGGCCGGCTTTCAGCGCCTCGCGGCAGAGGATCTCGTTTTCCAGCCAGGCATGGGCGAGGTTGGCTCGCTCGGTCTCATTGGGAGCCCGACCGGACTTGAGTTCAAAGTCGCGGGCGAGCGAGTCGAGCCACTCCGGGGTGACCGTCACTTCCGGCCGCGAATGGGCGGAGTACAGCCGGTGCGCCCCGACCAGCAGCGCGGCGACTAGCGTGAAGTGCAAGAGTGGCTCGCGGAGCAGCGATTTCATCCATGGGCCGCTTGGCGTCATGGCGGAGATTGGCGGGTGTCGCCGCACGCCGTCCAGCGCCGTAAATCGACGGAATGCCCAGATTCATTGGCGGGAGCGCATGGCCCCCCGGAGATCTATTCCGAAGCTGGCCGCTCGAGTGCCGGATAAGCCAGCCAGCTCCGGTCGCGGAGTTGGAACACGCGGTTGGCAAAATCCTCCGCGTTCACCTTGGCGATGATCCATTCCAGCCGGGAAAGAATGGTGGCACGGCATGACTGCTTCATGGCGACGACGACCACGCCGGCGTGGGAGCTGAAGAGATGGGGGACGGTGTGAAAGAAGTCCCGGTCGGTCGTCAACAGGACCGCATTGAGATCCTGGGCCTTTGCGAAGACTCCGCCATCCTCCATGCCCTCCTCCGCGGTGCCCCGGAAGTCGTGGGCCTCATGTGCGAGCGCCTCAAGGAACCCGACGGCTGAATTCGGGAAATTCTCGTCGAGCAGGAATCTCATGAGACCGTCTCGTAGGACGACACCTGATAGTCGGACAAGCGACTGGCGAACTCCAAGGCGGCCGCGATGTCCCGGGCGTCGATCGAAGGATAGTCTTCCAGCAGGGTCTCCATGGAATCGCCCGCGCCCAATGCACCGAGGACGGTGGATACCAGCACCCGGGTGCCGCGGATCACCGGCTTGCCATGGCAAACCAGGGGATCGATCTGGATGCGCTGATTCATGGTGCAAGGGTGGCAACTTGGGAGGCCGCTTCAAGCTTGGTTTTCCGCATCAGAACAGCTCGCCCTGTCCGGGCAGCACGCGGCGAAAGGCGGCGGTGTTCAGCTCCGGCGGACGCGTCGCGAGACCGAGGCGGCGGCAGGTCGCGTGGTGCAGCGCACGGAGTTGGCCGGCCGCTTCGCCGCTACCGCGCATACGTTCGCGCGGCGTGGTGTTGTTGAGCGCTCCGCCTTGGGCGGCGCGGATGCGGTTGAGGATCTTCTCCTTCCGGTCCGGGAAATGGCGGTCGAGCCATTGCTCGAAGATACCCGCGACCGCTCCGGGCAGCCGCACCATCGAGTAGCGGCCGAAGGTCGCACCGGCCTCCTTGCAAGCTGTTAGAATGGCCGGCAGCTCGTGGTCATTAAGCCCGGGGATCATCGGTGCGGCACTCGGGCCGACCGGCACGCCGGCGTCGGCGAGGGCGCGCATTGCATCCAGCCGGGCTCTCGGGGAAGAGGCGCGGGGTTCAAGGATGCGGGCGAGCTTCGGATCGAGCGTGGTGATCGAGAGGAACACGCAGGCCGCACCGTGGCGCGCGAGTTCGCCGAGGTAATCGACATCACGGGCGACCAAGGCGTTCTTGGTAATAAGCCCGACCGGCTGGCGGAAGCGTGCCATCACTTCCAGGCAGCGACGGGTGATCTCCAGCTTCCGCTCGACCGGCTGGTAGCAATCGGTCACCCCGCTCATCGCGATCATGCCGGGGCTGGTCTTGCGGCGGCCGAGTTCCTTTTCCAGCAGCACCGGCGCGTCGGCCTTCACGACGATCTTCGACTCGAAATCGAGGCCCGCGGAGAAGCCGAGATACTCGTGGTAAGTACGCGCATAGCAGTAGGAGCAGCCGTGCTCGCAGCCGCGATACGGATTCACGCTGAAGTCGAAGGAGAGGTCCTCGGCGTTATTGCGGTTGAGGATGCTCTGCGAATCGTCACGCAGGAAGGTGGTCTTCAGCGGCCGCGGGTCGTCATCGATCCACGCGTCATCATCGGTCTCGAAGCTCAGTGCCTCGAAGCGATTGACGGGATTTTCCTGCGCGCCCCGGCCGCGATGCGGGTCCATGGCGAAGGCTCGCGGAATAGGTCAGGGTGTGCAAATGAAATGTTCAAATGAACAATTCATTTTCGGAAGCGCTGGCGGTATCCCCGTGGTGTCAGCCCGGTCGCTTCGCGAAAGCAACGGGTGAAATGGCTCTGGTCGGTGAAGCCACATTGCTGCGCGATCTCCGCCAGCGGCCGGTCGGTGGCCCCAAGCAAGCGCCGCGCTCCCTGCACCCGTACCGACCGCAGGTAGGCGCTCGGCGTCATCTTCAGGAGCTGCTGGAAGCGACGGTTGAAGTGGGTGGCGGACAGCCCGCTCAAGGCCGCCATTTCCTCCATCGAAATATTGCCCGCATGATGCCGGTCGATGTGTTGGATCACCGGCGACAGTTCGCGGAAGTGCCGCTCGTGTTCGGCGGGTTGTTCGATGAGATACATCGCCCCGGAGATGCCGACCACGGTGCCGCCGGGATCAAAGAGCGGAACCTTGGTCGATACATACCACTGCGGCAGGCGATTGGCGTGAAAGACCAGCCACACCTGGCCGGGAATCGGCTTGCGTCCGGCCATCACGCGCCGGTCTTCGGCGATGTAGGCCTCGGCCATCACCGGCGGATGGAAATCGCGGTCACTGCGACCCAGCATCTCCCGCTCATCGGTCATTCCGTGAGTTTCGAGCGACAGCCGGTTGACCCGCACGTAACGGCTTTCCTTGTCTTTCGCGTAAAAGCTCACGTGTGGAAGGGCGTCAAACAGCTCCAGTACGCTCCAAGCCCCCGGATGTCGGTCGAAGTAGGCGGTCTGGAAAGCGAGCGGATCTTCCATGGTCAAAACATTATAAAAGCGAGAAAGCCGATGCAAGACGTCATGGGGCTCGCCGTGTATCAATCCCGTCATGCTGTTTTCTCCCCGGCTGGCATTGGCCCTCGCAGTCGTCCTCTCCGCCGCGGCGGAAGAGGTCGATTTCGCGACGCAGGTCCAGCCGATCCTTTCCGAGTACTGCTACCACTGCCACGGCCCTGATGCCGGCACGCGCGAGGCGGAACTTCGGCTGGACACGAAGGAGGGAGCCTACCGGGTGAAGGACGGCCTCGCAGCGATCCACCCGGGCGACAGTACCACCAGCGAGGTGATCCGGCGCGTCCTCAGCGACGACCCGGAGGTCGTGATGCCGCCGCCGAAGTCGAAGCGCGTGATTCCCGCGGCCGACAAGGAACTGCTCAAGCGCTGGGTGGACGAGGGCGCGAAGTGGGGTGAGCACTGGGCATTCGTCGCTCCAAAGAGGCCCGAGGTGCCGGGTGGTTTGCCTCACCCGATCGAAGCTCTCGTGGGTGAGCGGTTGAAAAAAGAGAAGCTCTCTCCCGCGCCCGAGGCACCGAAGGAAAAGCTCTTGCGCCGGGTATCGCTCGACCTCACCGGGTTGCCGCCCACCGCCGCGGAGTTGGATGGCTTCCTCGCCGATCACTCGCCGGACGCTTACGACAAAGCGGTGGACCGCCTGCTCGCCTCGCCGCGCTTCGGCGAGCGCATGGTCTGGGACTGGCTCGATGCCGCTCGCTACGCCGACACGAACGGATTCCAAGGCGACCCGACCCGGGCGATGTGGTACTGGCGCGACTGGGCCATACGCGCATTCAACGAAAACATGAGCTACGACCGCTTCACCGTCGAGCAACTCGCCGGTGACCTGTTGCCGAATCCGACGCAGGACCAGCTCCTCGCCACCGGCTTTCACCGCAATCACATGATCAATGGCGAAGGCGGTCGCATCCCGGAGGAATCGCGCGTCGATTACGTGATGGATCGCACCGAGACGACCGCCACCGTCTGGATGGGGCTCACCTTCCAGTGCAGCCGTTGCCACGATCACAAGTTCGACCCGATCAGCCAGCGCGACTACTACCAGCTTTCGGCCTTCTTCAATTCGATCGATGAAAGCGGCGGCAATGATGCCGGCGGCCTGGCGCATCCGGTGATGACCCTCGCAACGCCTGAGGAAACGCAGCGGATCGCGTCGCTCAAGCTCGCCGAGAGCACCGCCCGGCAAGAGCGCGATGCCCTCGCCAAGGCCGTCGCCGGAGACCAGGCATCGTGGGAAAAATCGCTTGCGGTCACCTCGGCCGCGCCGGTCGAGTGGACCGTGCTGCATCCCGAGTCCGCCACCAGCGAGGCTGGTGCCACGCTGATGCCGCAGCCGGACGGATCGATCCTCGTCAGTGGCACCAATGCCGAGACCGATGAATATCTCGTCCTTGCTCGCAACGCGTTGAAAAGCGTGACGGCGATGAAACTGGAAGCCTTGCCCGATCCTTCCTTCGGCAATGGCGGCCCCGGCCGCGCCAACAACGGCAATTTCGTGCTCGGCGAACTCGTCGTGCTCGGCGGCGGCGAGCCGCTCGGACTCGAACCGGTGAGCGCGGACTTCGAGCAAGGGGGCTGGCCCTTGCGCCATGTCGCCGATGGCAAGGACGACACCGGCTGGGCGGTGATGCCGGCTTTCGGCAAGGCGCACGAAGCGGTGATCGCTTTCGACGCGCCGGTCCCTGGCAGGCAGCCGGAGACGCTGTCCTTCCGCCTGCGCTTCCGCACCTCTAATAAGCAGCACACGCTAGGGCGCTTCCGGATCTCCATCACGAATGCACCGCGGACGCTTCTGCGACCGGTGCCGGATGCGGTCAAGGCCGCGCTCGCAGTCGCCGCGGAGCAACGAAACGCCGCCCAACAGAACACCGTGCGGGATTTTCATCACGCGACCGAGCCGCGCTTGGTCGCTTCTAACAAGCGCCTCGCCGCCGCCACGTCCGCCCGCGAATCGGCGGAGCAGGCATTGCCGAAGACCATGATCATGCGCGAGCGGGCCAAACCGCGCGACACGCACATCCTGATCAAAGGGAACTGGGAAGCCCGCGGCGACAAGGTTGGTTACGGCGTGCCCGCCATCTTGCCGCCGTTGCCTGCCGGCGAACCTCCCAATCGCCTGACCCTCGCGAAGTGGCTCGTTTCGCCGGAGCACCCGCTGACCGCCCGTGTCACGGTGAATCGCTACTGGCAGATGTTCTTTGGCACCGGCCTGGTGAAAACGGCGGAGGACTTCGGCGTGCAAGGGGAGCGACCGGTGCATCCGCAGTTGCTTGACTGGCTGGCCGTCGAGTTCCGCGAGAGCGGCTGGGACGTGAAGAAGCTGCTGCGCCTCATCGTCACCAGCGCGACTTACAAGCAGTCGTCGGTGGTGCCGCCCGGCATGGCCGAGCGCGATCCCGACAACCGCCTGCTCGCCCGCGGCCCGCGCCACCGGCTGCCGAGCTGGATGCTGCGCGACCAAGCGCTCGCGGCCAGCGGGCTGCTCGTCGAAAAGGTCGGCGGCCCGCCGGTCAAGGGCTACCAGCCCGCGGGCGTGTGGGAGGATGCGACCTTCGGCCAGATCCAGTACGTCCAGGATCACGGCGACGCGCTCTACCGCCGCAGCCTCTACACCTTCTGGCGGCGCATCGTCGGGCCCACAATGTTCTTCGATGTGGCGAGCCGGCAAAGCTGCGCCGTCAGGACCGGCCTCACCAATACCCCGCTTCACGCGCTGGTGACTCTCAATGACGTGACCTACACCGAGGCTGCCCGCGTGCTTGCCCAGCGAATGATGAAGGAAGGCGGGGGTAGCGACGACTTGCGCCTCACCCACGGCTTCCGCCTCTGCACCTCGCGGGCTCCGGATGAAGCCGACGTCCGCCTGCTGCTCTCCGCGCTGAAACTACTACGACAGCAGTACCAAGCCGACCCCGAAGCTGCGAGGAAGCTGATTGCTGCCGGTGAATCGAAGCCGGATGCCGCGCTCGATTCCGTCGAGCTCGCCGCCTTCACCGGTATGGCCAGCCTTCTCCTCAATCTCGACGAAACCCTCTGCAACGAATGAACCCGCAGCAACAACGCGCCGCCTACCTCACCCGCCGCGAGTTCTTCTCGAGGTCGTCCGTCGGAATCGGCTCCGCCGCGCTGGCTTCGCTGCTCGATCGCGATCTCCTCTCCGCCGAGCCGGCGATCTCGCACTACGCGCCGAGGGCGAAGCGCGTGATCTACCTGCTGCAAAACGGCGCGCCACCGCACATCGATACCTTCGACTACAAGCCCGGCCTCGAGAAGTTGCGCGGCCAGGAGCTGCCGGCCTCGGTGCTGGCGGGGAAGAAATTCTCCACCATGACGTCCGGCCAGACGAAGAAGCCGATCCTGCCTGCCTTCGCCAAGTTCAAGCAATATGGAAAGTCCGGTGCTTGGGTCTGCGATCTCCTGCCGAAGACCGCGGAGATCGTGGACGAGCTGTGCTTCATCAAGTCGATGCACACCAAGTCGGTGAATCACTCGCCCGGCATTTCGTATCTCCTCACCGGTGAGGAGCAGCCGGGCCGCCCGAGCATGGGCGCTTGGGCCACCTACGGCTTGGGCAGCGATTCGCAGCAGTTACCCGCCTTCGTGGTGATGACCTCGCGCGACAAGGAGGCGTCGTGCGGCCAGATCTTCTACGACTACTATTGGGGAAGTGGCTTCCTACCCTCGAAGTTCCAGGGCGTTCGCTTCCGCGGCGGTGGCGATCCCGTGCTGTACCTGTCAAATCCCGATGGCATGAGCCGCGAGGTCCGGCGCGGCCTGCTCGACCACCTCGCCCAGCTCAATGAAAAACACTACGCCGAGTTCGCCGATCCCGAGATTGCCACGCGAATCTCGCAGTACGAGATGGCCTACAAGATGCAGGCCAGCGTGCCGGAGCTGACCGACTTTTCGCAGGAAACCCAGGAGACGCTGGCGATGTACGGACCCGATGTGAAGAAGCCCGGCAGCTACGCTTACAATTGCCTGATGGCGCGCCGGTTGATCGAGCGCGGCGTGCGTTTCGTCCAGTGCTTCCACGCCGGCTGGGACCACCACCGCAATCTCACGACTCAGTTCGCGATTCAGTGCCAGGACACCGACGCGCCATCGGCCGCCCTAGTGAAGGATCTCAAGCGGCGCGGCTTGTTAGACGACACGCTGGTTATCTGGGGCGGTGAGTTCGGCCGCACGCCGTTCCTCCAGGGCGACATCAACGATGTGAAAAACTGGGGCCGCGATCATCACCCCTATGCCTTCACCATGTGGATGGCCGGCGGAGGAGTGAAGCCCGGCATCCAGTACGGCGAGACCGACGAATTCGGCTTCAATGTCGTCCGCGACCCCGTGCACGTGCACGATTTCCAGGCAACCGTGCTGCATCTGTTAGGCATCGACCACGAGCGGCTGACCTACCGGTTCCAAGGCCGCCAGTTCCGCCTGACGGACGTGCACGGTCACGTGGTGAAGGACATCCTCGCTTGAAGCCGAAAGCGGGGGTCAGATCGGTTTGTATCCGCAGTCTGACAGCCAGTTGATCGATTTCTTTCCCGATTCGCGCAAGTGCTGCACCGCGTCGGACCACAGCGGCAGATTGAAATCGGCTTCAGCGATGGATCTTTTACGTCGACCCTCCTCGATGCTCAGGAAATGAACCTCTTCCGCGGAGTCGGTGTAGCTTCGGGCATTAAGGGTCACGCCTGAACTGGTGAATCGAAACAAATCGCATTCGTAATAGTATTCGTCTTGCTCGCTGCAATCGATCCCCCTCGTCACTTCGACTTCCATCTCGGAACTGTTCTGAAATTGAAAAGACCTGCTGAAGCGGCTGAACTTCTCACAAGAACCTCGTCAGTCCGCGCACCGTGCCCTCATCCAGCCGCCGGACCAGTGCGGTGGTGAGCGCCACCAGATGCAGGTAGTCGTTCACGTCGATGATCGAGTTGTGCGAGTGAATGTAGCGGGCCGGCACGCCGAGCACCACCGACGGGATGCCCTCGCCCGCGAGGTGGAAGGAACCGGCATCGGTGCCGCCGCTGCGGCGGACGGTGACCTGGTGGGGAATGCCTTCTTCCTTCGCGGTGGTGATTGCCAGCTCGGCGAGGCGGGGGTTCATGATGGCGCTCGGGTCGTAGAGGCGGATCTGCACGCCGCCGCCGAGACGGCCTTGGCTTTCCGAGCGGTTGAAGCCCGGCGTGTCGTCGGCCGGCGGGCCTTCGAGGATGATGGCGACGTCCGGGCGGGAGTGGACGGCGGCGGTTTTCGCGCCGCGTAGGCCGACTTCCTCCTGCACGGTGCCGCCGAGGAGGATCTTGTTCGGCCGGGCGGCGGCGGCGAGCTGCTGGCCCGACTGAATGGTGCCTGCCATGCCGACGCGGTTGTCGAAGGCCTTCGCCATAAACCAATCCTCGCGCTTCATCGGCGTGAAATCGGAAGCCGGTGCGATGGGATCCCCCAGCGAAATTCCGAAGTCGCCCTCCACCTCGGAGCGCGAGGTCGCGCCGACGTCGATGAACATCTGGTCGATGGTCATCACCTGGCGGCGCTGCGCCTCGGGCAGGAAATGCGGGGGCCTCGAGGCGACCACGCCGGTGATCTTTTCACCCGAGCGGGTGCGGATTTCAACGCGCTGGGAAAGCAGGCTGTGCTCCCACCAGCCGCCGACCGGGAGGAACTGGAGAAAGCCATCGGGCGTGATGTTTTGCACCAGGAAGCCGACCTCGTCCATGTGACCGGCGACGAGCACGCGCGGTCCTTCCCCAGGCAGCTCGCAGAAGACGCAGCCGGAGCGGTCGGCGGAGAGCTCGCCGCAGTCTTCGAGCTCGTTGATGAAAATGGCGCGGACTTCGTCCTCATGGCCCGGCACCGAGTGGGCCTCCGTCAGTTCCTGTAGCAGGGAAATCGCCTTCGTTTTCACGGGGCGAGGCTACCGGCCGCCATGCGGCGCGCAACCCGGATCGTGACAATCATGTGACCGCCGCGCCGCCACCTGCTAGAGGGGGGCATGGAATTGCGGCAAGTGCAGTTGTTTCTCGCGGCGGCGGAGGAGGGGAGCATCACCGCGGCAGCGCGGAAGATGAACCTGACCCAGCCGGCGCTGAGCCGTCAGATCAAGGCGCTGGAGGAGGAGCTGGATGTGGAGCTTTTCACCCGCGGGGCGCACTCGGTGGCGCTCACCGCCGCGGGCCGGGTGCTGGTGGAGGAGGGGAAGAAGCTGGTGGAGCGGGCGGAGCGGGTCGTGAAGGCGGTGCGCGCGGAGTCGGCCGGCGAGCCGCTGCGGATCGGCTACGCCCCATCGCTGGCGGGGCCGCTGCTCGGCCTGGCGCTGGAGCGCTTTTCCCAAGTCCATCCCCGGGCGCGGGTGCAGCTTTACGACTGCTCCAGCGCGGAAATGCGGGAGGGGCTCCTGTCCGGGAAATTCGACGTGGTGGTGACCGTGCCATGGGAGGGTGACGCCGGGGCGGTCCAATGGACGCAGGTCCGCCAGCACCCGATGCGGCTGGCGGTTCCCATGTCGCACGCGTTCGCCGGGCGCGAAAAGGTGAAGCTTTCCGAACTGAACGGCCAGCGGCTGCTGCTGTTTTCCCGCACCGACTACCCGGAATACTGGCAGTCGGTGGCGCGGCTGTTCCGCGACCACGGGATCGACGCGAAGGTCGCCGGGGAATTCGACGGCGTGACCAGCCTGGGATCGGCGGTCGAGGCCGGGCTGGGGGTCGCCTTGATCGCCGCTGGCAGCCGCATCGAGCGGGTGGCGGTGCTGGGGCTCGACCCCGATCCGGAGCCGGTTTGCGTGTCAGCGGGATTTGCCGCGGGGAAGGAAACCTCGGCGGTTACCGCGGTATTTGTGGCGGAACTTCGGGCCGTGGCCGCAGAGGAAGAAAAATCCACGGGAAAACGCCAGTAACCTCCGCACCGTTTCCGACGGAAAACGAGCATCTGGCAAGGTTTCCGCTCCATTTGTTCACAAATTCTCGCTCGCGAAGTCCGCGTCTACGTTGTAACTACCTTTTCGTGACCGCATCACGCCGTCGCCGAATCACCATCCCCCGGGAACCTGCACGCGGGTTCGCGCTGGTGGCGTGCATGTTCATGATGGTGCTTTTGATGGTGCTTGGGCTGGGTCTCATGGGCCTCTCGACCATCGAATTGAGGCGCTCGACCCGCGATGAATATGCCGCGGTAGCGCGGGCCAATGCGCGGATGGCCTTGATCGCCGCGATCGGTCAATTGCAGGAAACCCTGGGCCCGGACCAGCGCGTGTCGGCCACTGCGGAAATCCTCGGCGAGGGGGTCAAGCAGCCGCACTGGACCGGGGTCTGGCGGACCCGCCAGGCCGACGGGAGCTCGTGGTTCACCCGGAACGATCTCGATGGGGGGCTTCACGACGGCCGCGCTGCCCAGCAGGCAAAAGAGAAGGCGCTGGCATGGCTCATCAGTGGCGAGGGAGACCCGCAGGCCGATCTCAGCGGCGAGACGGTGTCCCTGATGAGCTCCGATACCAGCGGTCAAGCCCTGACCTCGACGGAGGAGGAGCCCTTGAAGGTGCCGCTGGTGAAGGTGGCGGAGAGAGGAAAACTTTCCGGACGCTACGGCTGGTGGACCGGCGATCTGGGCGTGCGTGCGAACATCGCGACGACCGATCCCCGTGCCGACGTCAGGGCCAGCCGCGAGTCGCCATCGGACGGCGGCATGTTCCGGATGATGGCGGGGGCGGCGCCGGATGTGGCGATGATGGATGGTGCGAAGTCGTTGGAGAAGACGCACACCGAGCGCCTTGTCAGCGCCGGGACCGCGTCGCTCGCCATGGACGGACCGGAGTGGAGCCGGCAGCACGGCTTTGATTTCACGGTGGCTTCCAAGGGCGTGCTGGTGGATGTCGCGGAAGGCGGGCTGAAGCGCGACCTCACGGCGTATCTCACCGGCACCGGCGCGGAGCCGGAGTTGAACGGACGCCCGGGATTGTCGGACGACGATGCGCTCGCCGGCGGAGGATTGCCCGGCACCGGTGGTATCGCGGATTCCCGGCATCGCAAGACGGGACCGAGGTTTGGCGTGCTGCGTGACTGGGCCAAGCAAACGGTCCCCTTTGCCAAAGGGGAGGCCACGGCGCGGTCTTCGGAGATCGGAAACGGGGACGCCTCCACTTCCAAGAGTCTGGCACTGTCCAATGAACAGCCGGTGAAGCTTGCTGGAAACAAGCATGCCGATCTCCAGCCCATTCTCACCGAGGCAACGCTTTACACCCAGTTGAGCGCTTTCCAGCAGGAGCTGCAGCCGGGAACCACTCGCGCCCAGTATCAACTCCGCTTTCTGCACTACCCCCGTGTGGTGTTGTGGAATCCCTACAACGTCGACCTCCAGACCGAGCGGGCGATCGTGATGATCCAAGGCAATGGTCGCCAGGAGATGTGGACCCAGAACGCGCAGATGCTGGGCAATACCACTTTCACTTCGACCTCGCAGTGGCTTTCCTTTGAAGGGGGGCGTCTCCCTTACTCTGCCTTCTACGACCGCCCGAACATCATGGATTCGTCGGGCTATAACGACCCCTACCTCGGATCCTACTATTTCTCGATTCCCGCGACGAAATTCGGCCCTGGCGAATGTCTCGTATTCTCGCCGGCCAAGTCGGCCGAGTACGACTGCATCACTCCCTACAATAACGATACGAACTACAATCTGGATTCGAATGAACTCAGTTGTGAGGTCGCTCCCGATCCCTCGCGCTCCTACTACATTTCCGGTTCGGACATTGGCGGTGGTATCAGTTTCCTGCCGACTGCCTTCTGGTATGCACCGACCCCCTATCCCGGTTGGTCCCAAGGCGGTCGTTATGGAGTCGAAAACCAAGGCGACGATACCCGCGTGATTCTCAAGCGCGTGGGATCCACCAACGGCAAAATCCAATTCGAGAATTTCGACAAGTTCCCGCAGTTGTCGGTGCTTTCGGGTTCCTTGCAATTCGGTGCGGGACGCGAACCGCGGCTCGCTTGGAACACCAACGAGCGGATGCCGGTGCAGTTGCTTTCCCGGGTGAGTCCGAGGCCGACCATCGTGCCCAACGTCCGTACCCGGGAAGGACTCCGGCTGCGTTGGTTCACCGAGCACCCGTCGAACCGTCTTGGTTCCGGCGCCTTGGCGGGCACTCCACACTTCGATGATGCCTTGTTGGCAAATTGGAATCCACGGGCGACCTACATCGTGCGCTCGCCGTGGGAGAATGTGGGCGGAAGCCTGCCGGGCAATGGCAGCGCCGGGGGGCCGTGGTTCTTCGGGGCCTACACCCGGGACCTGTTTGACCAAGCGGTCAGTTGGGACGAGCAGGCTCCGGTGCCACGCAATGGCCGCTATCACGGCAATCCATTCGGTCCGCCTCAGGAAGGTGCCGGTCGCTACGTGCTCTTCGATGTTCCGCGCAATGAAACCGGGGTGATCTCCCTGGCCCAGTTCCAGCATGCCAAGCTCTCGGAGCTGGTCTGGCATCCGTCCTTCGCCGTCGCGAATTCGCTGGCGGACCCGCGCCTAGGCACCGGCGGGAATGGTGGCTTGAACCACACCGCGGCAGTCGCCGCCGACCAAACGAGCGCTGGTTTCGGTGGCTTCCACGAAGACGATCTCGGCTGGTCGAGCGATTCCCAGCGCGCGAAAACCCGCAGCGAATGGGCGATGACCGCGCGCGCGATCCTCGGCGACACGCCGGTGACGGACAACCTGGTGTATGACCTTTCCTTCGAGGCGAACCAGACGCTGTGGGATCGCTTCTTCCTATCGAGCGGCACCGAGCAGGAGAAGAAGCTGTTTGGTGATGATCCGCTGAAAGATCCGCTGCCGAATTCCCGCCTCCGTCCGGTCCCAGGGGCTCCCATCGACGTGGAGCGCCTGTCCGACTTCCACCGCGCGGCGTCCCAACTGATGGTCGATGGCGCTTTCAATGTGAACTCGACCCGGGTCGAAGCTTGGAAGGCATTGCTCGGTTCCTCGAAGATCACCGGTTATGGCTCCGGTGGCACGCCCTTCCCGCGGGTGCTCAATCCACCGGGGGAAGCATGGAAGACCGGCGATCAGGCGTGGGACGACAGCGCGTGGGATGGCTACCGCGAACTGACCGATGAGGAGATCCAGCGTTTGGCCGAAGCCATCGTCGCGGAGGTGAAATTGCGCGGGCCGTTCATTTCGATGGCCGACTTCGTGAACCGCCGGTTGGCGGAGAATGAGACCGGCAAGATGGGAGCACTGCAGGCGGCGATCGAGAAAGCCGGGCTGAATGCCACCCACGTCCAAGCCTACCGGCTCGACAACAGCAATTCACTGCCGAACTACCGGCATCCCGACAACCTGCGCGATGCCACCGGGCTGGAGCAGACGCTCAAGCCCGATTCGAAGGCATGGGGCGCGCCGTCCTACCTGACTCAGGCCGACGTGCTGCAAGTCATCGGCCCCGCGCTCTCGGCCCGCTCGGATACCTTCGTGATCCGCGCCTATGGCGATTCGGTCGATGATGCTGGCAACGTGCAGGCCCGCGCGTGGTGCGAGGCCACCGTGCAGCGCACCCCCGAGCCGCTGGTGCCGGACGAAAGCGGCCTTGATTCGCTCGATGCGGGCAAGCCCGGTGATTTCGGCCGCCGTTTTGTGATCGTGTCCTTCCGCTGGCTTTCGCCCGCAGAGATCTGATAGTGACCGGCATGAAGTTGTCGCTTGTCGCCGGTCTGGTCGCGTTGGCCTGCGGAATCCCGCTCGCCGCGCAGGAAGCCGAGCCGGCGAAGCCGCCCGTCGTGGCCGGTCGCCATGTGCGTTTTTTGCCCGTCGGTGACTTGCCGCCCTATCGGCAGGAGATTCGCAATGGTGTGGCCTACGAGCTTGAACCTCCCGCCGGCAGCATTCCCCCGCGGCAGGTGATGGTCGGCTTCGGGGAGGAGAAGAAGGACGCCGTGCCGCTGCTGTTAGGCCAGGTCACCCAGCCGCTGTCCGCGCCCGATGGCGAAGGCCCGATGCTGGTTCGCCGGCGCGACGATGCAGAGGACGCGGAGCCTTGGATGAAGGTGAACCGCCCCGAGACCGGTGACTTTCTGGTGCTGCTGTGGCGGGATTCCTCGAAGGGCGATTGGACGACCACCCGTTCGCTGGTGTTGCCGGATAGCGCTGAGGCCGCGCCCGCCGGCCGGGTCCGCATCGTCAATCTCTCGCCGGTGACGGTCGGCGTCGTATTCGGCGGCGAGCGGGTCAAGCTGGAGGCCGGCAAATTCTATCAGCGCGCCGTGCCGGTCGGGAAGGACACCGAGTTTCAGCTCGGCGCGGTGGACCGCGCCGGTGACCTGCAACGATTCCATTCCGGCTCGATTTTCCAGAATCCCGGCGAACGGAGTCTGGTGGTGATCTACCGCGCCGATGGCGTGCAGCCGCGCCGTCCGCTGAAGGCGGTGATTCATCGCGAGCCGGTGAAGTAGGGTAAAGCTGGGAACGCGGAGGCTCCGGCCCGCAGAAGT
Organism: Luteolibacter arcticus; assembly: GCF_025950235.1. Classification (NCBI taxonomy): domain Bacteria; kingdom Pseudomonadati; phylum Verrucomicrobiota; class Verrucomicrobiia; order Verrucomicrobiales; family Verrucomicrobiaceae; genus Neoluteolibacter; species Neoluteolibacter arcticus. The sequence continues at coordinate 52,003 of NZ_JAPDDT010000012.1, forward strand.
AACCTTGCAGGCGGACACCGACGGGCGGGCCATCATGGAGATTCAAGGTAGTCTGCGGCGGTTCCGCGGTCTGCACCGACTGCCTTCACGCTCCGCCCAAGTCGTCGGAGACCCGGACTGCGCGCAGCCCTGCTGCCGCCCGATGCCAGCAGCCCTGCTGCGGGGAAATACCTGATTGAGCTTCCCCTCAGGCCAACAAACTCCGCCTCGTGTGTTTGGGCAGCGAGGGACCATTCAAGCCGGTCTGAAGACCGGCGCTCCCGGGACAAAGGCCCGCTGCGAGCCACGGGAAGAGGAATGCCGTCAGGGACCGTTCAGCGGGCCAGCGGCCCGCGCCCCCAGCGACGCTTTACCACCTCACTCGCGATTTCGCGTGTCGATGACGATGGTCACCGGGCCGTCGTTCACCAGCGCGACCTTCATGTCCGCGGCGAAGCGGCCCTTGCCCACCGGCTTGCCGAGTTCTGCGCCGAGTGCCTCGCAGAAGCGCTCATAGAGCGGCTCCGAAATCTCCGGCCGGGCGGCGCGGATGAAGGAGGGGCGATTGCCCTTCTTCGTCGAGGCATGGAGCGTGAACTGGCTTACCACGATCGCCTCGCCACCGCAGTCCGTGAGAGCGAGATTCATCAGGCCGGCCTCGTCGGGGAAGATCCGCATCTTCGCGATCTTCGGCGCGAGCCAGGCGATGTCGTCGTCGCCATCGCCATCCTCGATGCCGAGCAAGACTAACAGGCCGGTGCCGATTGATGAAACGACCTCGCCATCGATCGTCACGGAGGCGGAAGAGACCCGTTGGATGACGGCGCGCATGCCGGGTGGTGTTGCTATTGCGCCAAAGCGTGCAAGCGGGCGAAGAGCGATTTCAGGAAAGCGATCTCATCGGCGATCTCTTCCGGGAGCGCATTCGGGTGTTTCGTCATGTGCTTCTGGAAAGCTGCCATCGTCCGGCGTTCCAGATCCGCGATGTCCAGGTTCGTTGTGGCATAGCCACCGGTTCCCTCGCCCAAGGTGGCTAGGGCGTGTAGATGGGCAGCCAGATGGCCTAGAAAAATACCGTTTTTTTCTGACTCCCGCAGGCCGCCTTGGATCTCCTTGTCCAAGTCTTCAATGATCGAATCGTAGGCGGAGAATCCGATGTCGCTGACTGCGAGGGAGAAGCGGGTGGGGGGAACATCCATGCGATCTCAGAAGGGGTCTCAATACACCGGCACCGACGGATCGATCTCCGCTGACCAGCGGTCGATGCCGCCGCTCATCGACCATGCTTCGGCGCCGCGTTGCCGCCAGTAGCTTGTCGCCCGCAGCGAGCGCATGCCGTGGTGGCAGTAGACGATGGCGGGCGTTTCCGGAGGCACGGCCTCGCCGAAGCGCGACAGCGGCACCAGCCGTGCGCCTTCGATGCGGTTGAACCGCCACTCGTCATCCTCGCGGCAATCGATCAAGGCGATCTCGCCGCGTTGAATGGCCGGCAGCAGGTCAGCGACCTGCGCCGGCGTGAGTTCCATGCCCGTCTCCGGGTCGGGCAGCGTGCCGTTCATCGCTCGACCGTGACCGGGGTACCGATGACGGCATTGTCGAAGAACTTCAGGGCCATCTTTTCGGGCATCCGCACACAGCCGTGGGAAGCGGCGTAGCCCGGCAGGTAGCCGGTGTGCATGCCCACGGCGGGCGCGAAGTTCAGGTAGTTGAACATCGGCGCGCCCTCGTAGTAGCAGCCCGGCGGGACCGGCTCATTGTGCGCCTCGGCATCGTCATCCACGATGCGGTCGGTGCCCTTTTCCTTGAAGACGCCGTAGCTGGAGGAGCGGTGGTACTTGTCCTTCTGGTTGACCTTGTAGGTGCCGGAGGGAGTGCCGCGGCCTTCCTTGCCGGTGGAGATACGCGACACGCCGGCGAGCTGGCCGCCCTTGTAGAAGAAGGCCTTTTGCTGGGTCAGATTGATCCGGATCGAGGCAGGCCCCGTGAGGTGGTCGCCGTCCCAGTAGGAGACGTCGTCGGGGATCGGGCTGGATTTCCAGTCATGCTCGCGCTTCTGGTTGTAGCCAGCCATATAGCGCGACTCACCGCGCATGCTGGACATGGAGTTGTCGAGGTCGACACACGAAGTGACGACGAGGGGAACAAGGGCTGAAATGGCGATGCAGGCTCTCATGGTGATTCGGTTGCGCGGACTATAAACCGCGAAACCCCCTACGGGTCAAGGACCGGGGCGACGATCTCGATCCGGCGAGCCCCCGCGATCCCTAGGGTTCCGGGACTTGCGCCCCGGCGCTGGCATGCTATGGGTGCCGCCCCATGCCAAACTACGACTACGTCTGCGAGACCTGCGGCCACCGCTTCGAAGTCTTCCAGAGCATGAACGATGCGAAGCTGCAGGATTGCCCTCAGGAGAGCTGCGACGGAAAGGTGAAGCGCCTGCTCGGCGCCGGTGCCGGCTTGCTTTTCAAAGGTGCCGGTTTTTACCAGACCGACTACCGTTCCAGTTCTTACCAAGCCGGGGCGAAGAGCGATTCGGCCGCGTCCAAACCCGCTGAAACCAGCGCTCCGGCCGCGCCCGCAGCGGCTCCGGCCAAGGCGGCCGAGTGAGCGCCCTTCCCAAATCCGGAAGCCTCTGCTACCGCTCGCCGCATGGCCGAAGAAAAACCCCCGCTCCCTCCGACGAAGCCCAAGGGCAGTTGCCTCGGCAAGCTCATGGCCTTGTTTTCCTTCGGCGGCGTGGCGGGGCTCGGCGTTGCGGTATTCTTCATCACCCAGCCGCAGGATCTGAGCGATATCAAGGGCCGCCCGTCCGGCCTGACTCCGCCGCCTAAGACCCGTGATCTGCGCGCGGTCTTGCAGAACTCGGTGGACCGCAATTACCCGCTCACGCTCACCGAGGAGGAGGTGAACCTTTACCTCCGCCAGACCCTCGTCGCGAAGCAGGGCGGCGTCCTCGGCTCGAAGGTTTCGCTCGATGCCGTGAGCGTGCGCATCGAGGAAGGCCGCGCCGAGATCATCACCGAGCGCACCATCGCCGGCCGCCCGCTCACGCTTTCGATGTATGTCCGGGTCGAGCAGCACATCGACGTGCATGGCAAGACCCGCACGATGATCGCGCGCGAAGGCGGACCTTTCTTCCCGCAGGTGGAGCGGACCGAAAAATTCGCGAAGGGCGGCCGCTTCGGCAAGCTCGTAGTGCCACAGGGCTTCCTGCTGCTGGTGATGCCGCAGTTCGAGAAACTCGCGAAGGCGTACGAGAAGGAGCTTCACCTCGGTTTCGAGGAGATGTCCCGGATCCGGCTGGAGAAAGGCAAGCTGGTGCTCGACCCGCGCGCCGACGGTGGCTCGTCCGTGATCCCCGGCGAATCGTTCTGACAATCCCGATATGATGTTTCCCCGCGCCGTTAGCCTGTGCCTGCTTTCCTGCGCGGTGCTCCGCGGCCAGGAGCCGCCGCCGCCGCCGGCTATCCCGGTGGAGGAGCCGGAGCAAGAGCCGACGCCGGTGGTGCCGGATCAGCAACCGGTGCCTGTCGCACCCGGAGGGAACGTGCCACGGCCGAAGCCAACGGAGCAGTCGGTCAGCGAGTCGGGGATGTTCCGTGTCCGCGGGGGGGATGCCCTCAGGCGCTCGTCCGTCGTGCTCGGGCTTGAGCAGGTCCGGCAGCAGTTTCTCGACCTGCTGCGTGACCAGACGGCCAATGCCGACAAGCCGAAGCGCGCTGGGTTCCAGGAACCCTCAGCGAAGGCCACGGACAACTTCAAGGTGCCGGTCAATGTCGAGATCATCAGTCCCGGCGACGGCCCCGCACCCGCCCGGCGGATCGAGTTCGGACTCTTCAACATCGAGGGCCAGCTTTCGCTCAGCATTCGCATCCATTCCGATCCGGGCATCGACCAAGAGCGTTTGGAGCGCGCGGCGTTCACCGTGCTGCTCTATGAACGGGCGCTGCGCACCGCGAAACCGGGCGATCTCGAGGATCCGCTGGTCGTCCGGCCGTGGCTCGTCGAAGGCCTGGTCGAAGCGCGGAAGTGGCGCGAAGGCAGCGCCGACCGGCGTCTCTACGAAGGTGTCTTCCGCCGGGGTGGCGGCTTCACGATGGACGAGATGTTCGAATTGTCCGACCGAAGCTTCGAACAGCTCGACAGCGCCTCGCGGCTCTCCTTCCGGGCGCTGTCCGGTGCATTGGTGATGGCGCTGTTAGAGCAGCCGCAGGGCAAGGAAGCCTTCCGCAACTTCTGCGGCGAGGCCGCCCGCTTTTCCGGCGAGATGCCGGTGCTGATGCGCAAGCATTTCCCGGATCTCAACCTCTCGGAGAAGAGCCTGGCAAAGTGGTGGGCGCTCACGCTGGCCAAGCTCGTCCAGCCGGCGCTCACCGAAGTGCTGCCGGTGCTGGAGACCGAGCGCGACCTTTCCGCCGCGCTCCAATTCCACACCCGCGATGCCGACGGGAACGCGCTCGACCAAGGGCTGGAGACTTGGAAAGACATCGCCGCGCTCGAGGAAACCCAGCGAGCCGAGGCGGTGCGGCCCGCCGAGGACGGCCTGGTGCGCCTGTCCTACCGCTGCTTTCCCTCCTACCGGCCGATCATTCAGGAGTATCAGCAGATCCTGCGCGACATCGTGGCGGGTAAGGACAGCAAGCTTGAGGAACGGCTGGCCGAGCTTTCCGAGCAGCGCCTGATCCGCGCCCAGCGGGCGACCCACGCCCGCGATTACCTCGACTTCTTCGAGATCTCGCGGGCCCGCGACCTCAGCGGCGAGTTCGACGACTACATGAAGTTGAAGAAGGAACTCGAAGAGCGGCCTCGCCCGAAGCGCACGGACCGCCTGACCGAGGTGCTGGACACGATGCAAAAGGCGTACGAGCCGAAGGTGAAGCGATAGAAGAATCCTCGCCGGAAGATAAGCCGGAGCCAAGGAATCGATCCATGCTGATAGCTTCGGGCTTCCGTTTCTGCCCTGTTGGGATTAGGCGATAGCGGTGAAAACGTTCCTCCCCCCGTTTTTGATCGTCGCTGCGATGCTTGCCGCCGGCGTGGCCGTCGGCCAGGAAGCGAAAGCCGAGCCGTCCCGTGCTTGGACAGTTGCCAAAACCGGCAAGGCCAATCCGGGGACCTTGGTTAGCAAGAGCCCGGACAATGCCAGCATCGTCGTGAAGATGGCCGACGGACGCGAGGTGACGGTGAAGACCGCGGATTTGATTCAGGCGGACCGGGACTACGTCGCGAAATGGACGTCTCCGGTCGCAGCCCCGAAAGGAATCGTGCGAGGTCGCTCCAATCCGCTCGCCCAGGCCGAGGGCGGCAAGAGCCGCGTGATGGAAGACCTGAGGAGCGTGCTTTCCAAATACGGGACCCCCAAGGAAGACACCGACCCGCACCCCGACGCCCTGATCTACAAGGGCCCCGCATGGTACGACGGCGGCCCGCAGATCACCATTCCCTATCTCATGCCGATGGACCAGGCGCTGGCCCTGCTGGTGAAGCGCCCCGGCCCCGCATCGCGCCGGCCGGCGGTCGCCCCCGGCTTTCCTCCCGGCATGGAGGTCCACGAGTACGACATCCGCAGCGGAGTCTTCAACCGCATGTTCATCATCGTGGACCAGGCCCAGCAGGTGGTCGCGCTCCAGGCCAAGTCCGAGAACAAGAACGACCCTGCCATCCCGACGCAGCAGTGGAAGGAGGAGCAGATGCCGATGAGCAGCACCTCGGATTTCATCGAGCCGAAGACCGGTGGTGCGCGGGTTCATGTTCTCGACATGCGGGCGAAGCAAAAGCGGATCGTTATCGATCTGGAGGCCAAGGGGGAGACGCTCCTGTTGCTCCCGCAACCCATGATCAATTTGTGCCTTTTCCACATCGGGGAGGATTTGCGGAAACGTTGATGCGGCGGGCAGTGCGATGACGTGAAGCCCGCGCCGGGCGTCCGAATCGGTCAAAAGTCCGCCCGTCCCTGCCGGTAGTTTGACACCCTCCGGCTAGCTTCCCACGCTGCGCGCCAGTGAGCACCATCCAGAGCACGCCCTTGGAAAACCTCCACGTCCGCCTTGGCGCCCGCATGGTGCCGTTCGCGGGGTGGAACATGCCGGTCCAGTACACGTCCATCATGGACGAGCACGGGGCGGTGCGCGGCACTGCCGGAATCTTCGACATCTCGCACATGGGGCAGTTCCTCGTGAGCGGCCCCGGTGCGCTGGCGTGGCTGAACAAGATGCTCGCGAACAACGTCGCCAAGCTCGCCAACGGCCAAGGCCAGTATTCCTTCCTGCTCAATGAAGCCGGCGGCGTGATCGATGACCTGATCGTCTATCGCACCGGCGAGAGCGACTTCTTCCTGGTGGTGAATGCCTCGATGATCGACATCGATTTCGAGTGGATGGCCAAGCACCAGCCGGACGACGTCGAGCTGCGCAATGAAAGCACCGCGTGGGCCGGTATGGCCGTGCAAGGTCCTGATTCCGCCGCGACCTTCGCGAAAGTCTGCCCCGGCCAAACGCTGCCGCCGCGCAATGGCATCGTGCGTTTCCCGGTCGAGGGTGGCGATGCCGTCGTCTGCCGCACCGGCTACACGGGTGAGGACGGGTTTGAGTTCTTCTGCCCGGCGGAAAAGGGTGAGGCGTGGTTCGAAAAGTTCATCGAGCACGGCGCGAAAGCCTGCGGCCTCGGTGCGCGGGATACCCTGCGGCTGGAGATGTGCTACCCGCTGAATGGCTCCGACCTCTCGCCTGAGCGCACGCCGATCGAGGCTGGGCTCGGATTCTTCGTGGATCTAGAAAAGGGCGACTTCATCGGTCGCGAGACGCTGGCCAAGCAAAAGGCCGAGGGTACCGCGCAGAAACTCGTCGCGCTGGAATACACCGACAAGGGAGCGCCGCCGCGGTCGCACTACCCGCTGGAAGACGCCGACGGGAACGTGATCTCCGAGCTTTCCTCCGGCGTGCTTTCCCCGAGCCTCGGCAAGGGCATTGCCATGGCCTACGTGCCCGCCGCGCTGGCGAAACCCGGCACCGACCTCTTCGTCGATGTCCGCGGCCGCAAGTTCCCGGCCAAGGTCGTGAAGAAACCGTTTTACAAGCCCGCCACCGCGAAAGCATAAGCTCTTAACGCCCGATGAACGTTCCGCAAAACCTCCGCTACAATACGTCCCACGAATGGGTCCTCCTTGATGGTGACGTCGCCACGATCGGAATTTCCGATCACGCCCAGGAAGAACTCACCGACGTGGTGTTCGTCGAACTCCCGCCGGTCGGCAAGACCGTGGATGTCGGCGACCCGACCGCGGTGGTGGAATCCGTGAAGGCCGCCAGCGACATCTACGCGCCCGTCTCCGGCGAGGTCGTGGAAGTGAACGACGCCGTGGAAGCCGACCCCTCGCTGGTCAATACCGACCCCTACGGCAAGGGCTGGATCTTCAAGCTGAAGGTCAAGAACGCCGCCCAAGTGGAAGCGCTGCTCGATGCCGCAGGGTATGAGGCGCTGATCGGTTGAGCGATCCGCCGCTCCTTCCCGAAGCCCCGCCCCGGAAACGGTGCGGGGTTTTCCTTTTCACGCCTTTTCGACCTCGGGTTCGCTAGGTTCGCGGAAGGCGTGGTCGTACTTCAGGATAATGCCATTGTAGACGTGGGCCCACCGGAAGCTGGAACGCAGCCACTGGACGAGCCGGTAGATCTCTAGGCCGAAACCGGCCATCATCCAGGCGGGCTGCTCGGAAAAGAGTCCGTAGCCGAAAATTCCCGTGGCGACCACAAGGGTAGCTAGGTCGTAGGATAGGCCGCTAGTCTGCCGGGCCGGTCCTTGCTGACGACACATGGCGATCAGTAGTTCTTCGTCGGCGTTAAAGGACGGTGGGGTGGGTGGATGAGGCATGGATCTCACTGCTGCTACTATCAGACTGAGCGGGTGCCCGGAAGACGATTGGGAGGTTGATTCTTGGCCGCCCCCGGCAATCGTTTTGCCGCATCCGGTCAAAAAAGACCGCCTCCGGTGACGGATTTGTCCGCGGGGATTGCGTGGCGGGGGATTTCCACTATGGAGGTCGCGCCGTCATGTCCGTCCACTCCGACTTCCGCAGCCGCCATCTGGGAGCCATCGGTTCCGACCGCGAGGAAATGCTCCGCGCCATCGGTTACGAAACGCTCGACACCCTCGCCGATGCGGCCGTGCCGGCAGGCATCCGGCTGGAGCACGAGCTCATCCTGCCGGACGCGAAGAGCGAGCCGGGAGCCCTCGCCTGGCTGAAGTCGATTTTCTCCAAGAACGTCCTCAAGAAGTCCTGCATCGGCCAGGGCTACTACGGCACCCACGTCCCTGGCGTGATCGGCCGGAATATCCTGGAAAATCCCGGCTGGTACACCGCCTACACGCCGTATCAGGCCGAGATCGCCCAGGGGCGCCTCGAGGCGCTGCTGAATTTCCAGACGATGATCACCGAGCTGACCGGGCTGGACGTGGCGAATGCCTCGCTGCTCGATGAAGGCACCGCCGCAGCGGAGGCCATGAGCCTCGCGCTGGCCGGTGCGCCGAAGGGCAAGGCGATCTTCCTTTCCGATGCCTGCCACCCGCAGACCATCGCCGTGGTGCAGACCCGCGCCGAGCCGCTGGGGATCGAGGTGAAGGTCGGCGACTGGCAGACCTTCGACCCCGCTTCCTGCGAAGGTCTCTTCGCGGTGATCGTTCAGTATCCTGCGACCTGTGGCTCGGTGTATGACTACGCGGGTTTCTTTGAAAAGGCCCACGCGGCCAAGGCGGTCACGATCGTCGCCGCGGACCTGCTGGCGCTGACCTTGCTGAAGGCCCCCGGTGAATTCGGTGCCGATATTTGCGTCGGCTCCAGCCAGCGCTTCGGCGTGCCGATGGGCTTCGGCGGTCCGCATGCGGGCTTCATGGCGTGCAAGGACGCGCTCAAGCGCAAGATGCCGGGCCGCCTGATCGGCGTGTCGGTGGACTCGCGTGGCAAGCCGGGCTTCCGCCTCTCGCTCCAGACCCGCGAGCAACACATCCGCCGCGACAAGGCCACTTCTAACATCTGCACCGCCCAGGTGCTGCTGGCCGTGATGGCCTCGATGTATGCGGTGTATCACGGCCCGGAAGGCCTCAAGCACATCGCCAGCACCGTGCACAAGAAGACCGCCACGCTCGCCGCCTCGCTGAAGGCCGCCGGGGTGAAAGTCGCCAATGACAGCTTCTTCGACTCGCTCACCGTCATCGTTCCCGATGTGGCTGCGATCATCAACAAGGCCGCCGACCGGGGCTACAATCTCCGCCCGATGGGTGAGTTCGTCGGCATTGCCTTCGATGAAACGACGACCTGCGAGGACGTCGCCGCCCTCGCCGATGTCTTCGGCGCGACGGTCGTCGAGGCGCAGGGCACCGGCTGGGATGCAGTGCTTTCCCGCGGCACCGATTTCCTCACGCAGAAGGTCTTCAACAGCTACCACTCCGAGACCGAGATGCTGCGCTACCTCAAGCGCCTCGAGTCGAAGGACCTCGCGCTGAACGAGTCAATGATCCCGCTGGGCTCGTGCACGATGAAGCTCAATGCGACCTCCGAAATGCTGCCGCTGAGCTGGCCGGAAGTTTCCTCGATTCATCCCTTCGTGCCCGCCGACCAGAGCCAGGGCTACCGCGAGATGCTGGGCTTGTTAGAAGACTGGCTCGCGGAGATCACCGGCTTCGCCGCCGTGTCGCTGCAGCCGAATGCCGGTTCGCAGGGCGAATATGCCGGCCTGCTGGCGATCCGCCGCTATCACCTCTCGCGCGGCGATGAGCATCGCAATGTCTGCCTCATTCCCGTCTCCGCCCATGGCACCAATCCGGCCTCCGCGGTGATGGTTGGCATGAAGGTCGTCGGCGTGAAGTGCGACGACCAGGGCAACATCGACGTGCCGGACCTCAAGGCGCGCATCGAGGAGCATCGCGAAAACCTTTCCTGCTTGATGGTCACCTATCCGTCCACGCACGGCGTGTTCGAGGAGACCATCGTCGAGATCTGCGAGGCCATCCACGGTGCGGGCGGCCAAGTCTATATGGACGGCGCGAACATGAATGCGCAGGTCGGCCTTACCAGCCCCGGCCGCATCGGCGCGGATGTCTGCCACCTGAACCTTCACAAGACCTTCTGCATCCCTCACGGCGGCGGTGGTCCCGGCGTCGGCCCGATTGGCGTGGCCAAGCAGCTGGTGCCTTTCCTGCCGGGACATGCCGAGCTTTCCGACAAGGAAGGCGCCGTCTGCTCCGCGCCATGGGGCAGCGCCTCGATCAACACCATTTCGTGGATGTACATCGCGATGATGGGTGCGGATGGCCTCAAGGAAGCCACCCAGCTGGCAATCCTCAACGCGAACTACATGGCCAAGCGCCTGTCCGGTTTCTTCCCGGTGCTCTACACCGCGCCGAATGGTCTGGTGGCGCACGAATGCATCATCGATGTCCGCCCGCTTTCCGACAAAAGCGGCATCACCGTCGAGGACGTGGCGAAGCGTCTGATGGACTACGGCTTCCACGCGCCGACCATGAGCTGGCCGGTTACCGGCACGCTGATGATCGAGCCGACCGAGTCCGAGGCAAAGGGCGAGCTCGACCGCTTCTGCGATGCGATGGTCTCCATCCACGGCGAGATGATGGCCGTGGCGAATGGCGAGGCCGACGCGAACGACAACGTGCTCAAGAACGCCCCGCACACCGCCGACTCGGTGGTCGCGGACGATTGGAAGCATGCCTACACCCGCGAGCAGGCCGCCTACCCGCTGCCGTATCTGCGCCAGCACAAGTTCTGGCCGTCGGTCGGCCGCGTCGACAACGTCCACGGCGACCGCAACCTCGTCTGCACCTGCGATAGCGTGGAGGCTTATGCAGCTGCAGCGGCACAGTAGCCGGTAGCGGGGTGAGGCAAGGTGCCGCCCCCGCTTTCTTCAGACATGCCTGAAATCACGGAGCCCGTTTATCCCCTTTCGAAAGCGGAGTTCACCCGGGCTCTGATGACGGGGCATGGGCGGGCCTTGATTCACGCCGAGCGCTGTGGCACGGAGGGTCTTCGTAAGGAGATCCTGGAGGCGGCGCTCTTTTCGAAGGTCTACGACGCGCAGTGCAATGGCTTGGGGGAAGCGTGGCTGGCCCGGCTGTGCACCTTGGCAGAGTTGGTCGACACGATCATTTCTCGGGATCACGGGATCGATGGAGACGACGGCCCATTGCGCTGCGCCCTGCTGAAAGAGTTCGTCTTGCAGGGTCATGAGGCGGCGCGGCCTGCGCTTCGGGAAATGTGCCGCTACGACGAGAATAGCGGCGATCTGCTCGCGTGCTTCGAGATCGTGGAAGTCGAGGGCGAGGATGGCTTCATCTTCGCGGCGGACCGGATCGGCGAGAGGCTTCTAACGGACAAGGAATATTGGGCGGATTCGTCCCTGTTCTGCATGATGGATGAGAAGGCTGGAGAGGGCCGGGCGATGGCAATTCTGGATCGGGAGAGCCCGGGGAATCCGCACGTCGCCGCCTATCGCGATGCCATCGTGGCGGGGCAGGCCAAGCAAAGACCGAAGCCGGACCGGACGCCGCCGGCAGTGGACAAGTTGGTTGGGCTGATCCTTGCTTCGACGAAGCGGATCCCGCGGCTTCCGTTCTTCGGAAAGGAAGCGACACCTGAGGAGCGCTTGAAGGTTGCGGCACTGGACTTCACGAAGATGGAGCCCGTGCCCTTGGAGAATTACCTGTGCTACTTTCACCGCACGGGCTTCCCGGAATTCCGGGAGGAGTATCTACCTCTGCTGCGGCATCCGGAGAAACGGGTGCGATGGTGGGCGCACTCGGCCCTGTCGCATCATGTAGAGCCGCAGGTGAGGGAGGCCGCCTACGAGGCACTGGCGCGGGGGGAGGTTGCGTTCTTTGTGAAGCTCCTCCGCAGCAGTGGTTTACCGGAAGACACGGAGCCGCTGCTGGCAGCGATGTGTGCACCATCGATTCTGGCTGATGCCGATGAGGCCCACGAGGTGGTCGGGTCCTTGCGCGACCTGGTGAAGGAGAACGGGAAGATGAATGACCCGCGTCTGTCGGTGTGGATGTATGAATTCAGCCCGTGCCGCATTTGCCGGTATCACGCGGTCGAGATCATGGCGGAACGTTCGACCTTACCGGAGTGGATTGCAGAGGAGTGCCTGAGCGATGCCTACGACGATACGCGGGAACTGGTTTCGAAGTACCAAGGGGGGCGCTGAGGTTCTGAACTTCGGGAAGCCTACGGAGCTCATCCTCCCTGGCTGCCTGCTACCCGCTGCTCGCTGCTCGCTGCTCGCTACTTCCGCCGATGGGGATTTTTCCCTCGCTACCCGCTACCTGCTACTCGCTACCTTCCCCGCATGTCTCCATCCCCGATCGATTGGGCCAGTTGGCGCGCGGAAATCCACGCCACGCTGATGTTCATCGTCCGGGACGGGGAGATCCTCTTAATCGAAAAGAAGCGTGGGCTCGGCGCGGGCAAGATCAATGGCCCGGGCGGCAAGATTGATCCGGGCGAGACGCCGCTGGAGTGCGCCGTGCGGGAGACCCAGGAGGAGCTGGGCATCACCGCGCTGAGACCGGTGAAGATGGGCGAACTCCATTTCGCGATGGGGACGATCCCGGACATCCTTTGCCACGTCTTCTTCGCCCGTGATTTCGAGGGCCGGCCGGTCGAGACGGTGGAGGCAAAGCCCTTGTGGTGCCGGCTGGCGGACATTCCCTACGACCGGATGTGGAAAGACGACATCCACTGGCTGCCGCAGATGCTAGACGGCCGGAAGTTCTTCGGCCGCTTCATCTTCGATGGCGAGGAGGACATCGTCTGGCAGGATTTGGAGTGGGATGTCCACTGGCCGTCGTGAGGGGATCAGGCCGGGAGGGCTCGCTGGTCTAACGCTTTCGCCCGATGAAAGCCGCAGGCCCTTGGACAGCTGCGGTCATCCGCAGCTTTTGAGTGGAGGGTGGAGACCGCCGTTAACTCGGAGTGAAGCGAACGCGCCGGACCTCTGCATCCCACCGGAGCAAGCCTGCCATCTCCTGCATTCGCAACTTTTGAGGAAGGGTGGGGCGGGGCGGTTCATGTGGACGGAAGAGAGCATGGCGGGTCGCTTCATGCCGCGCGAGAGGATCGCCTGTCCGTGCATTCGGAGAGCTGCGGATGACCGCAGCAGTCCGAGGGCGGCTGCGCCGCGATCATGGGGCGAATCGGGCAGGGTGGGAAATTCTGCTAGCCCTTTGAAAATCAGTGCTACGGTTGCCGATTGACCGCAACCGACCCCCGGCGGCGGCATTCAACCCCAATCCCCTCAGAACATGAAAGCAACCCTGCTTGTGGCCGGGTGTGTGACGCTGTTGGTCACGGGCTCGGCGTGGACGGCCGGCTCCTTGAACAGCGCCCCGGTCCCCGGCGTCCCGGCCTCCGAGGTCGATCTGCCGATGAATTGCACCTGCATCGTCACCGTGGACCCGCGCGTGGGTCCCAAGCCGGAATACCCCGGCGAGGCGAACGCTATCTCCGGCTTCTTTGCGCCGGATACCGCCCGCGGCACCTTGATCCGGCTCGATGAGCAATGGGTCGTCCTCCGCGATGGCTACCATGAGAACTGGATCCCCATGACGAAGGTCGTGATGATCCGTGCGGCCCGTTAGTGAGACAGTAGACTTCCAGACGACAGACAGAAGACTGGGGACCTCCAAAACTTGGTGCCCTTCGATACCGGTCTGAAGACGGGCGCTCCCGGAACCTAAAAAGCAGGCGGCACCCGCCATGAAAGACAGGTGCCGCCCTATCCGGGGGAAAATCCGGTTCGATCCCTTGCTCAGCGTTCCTCACGGAGCCACTGCTCGTGGCCCCAGAGTCCCCACACGATGCCGGCAAGTCCCATGGTCAGCAGGGCCATGGGGACGATTGAAAAAATGGTGATCCACGTTTCGCCCATCATCCGTCCGGTGTCGGGCGTGAGCAGTTGTTCCGCGGCGATGACCCAGATGCGGCCTAGCAGCAGCATCAGCGCGCCACTGGCGATGAGCGAGCCACCCCAGGAGCGGTAGCGGTTGGCGAGGCGCACGGCGGCCATGCCGACCATTCCGAGGCCGATCACGCCGAGGGCATCCAGGAGGAATCCGCCTTTGACGAGGATCTCAAGCAACAGGCTCATGAAGCGGGGAGGTGCGGGGGCGAGGGGCTTGGACCGGGGCGGAAGACTTGACCGTCTCGAAGAGACCGGCATGCGCGGCGAGGCCGAGGCCGAACATCAGCCAGCCGCCATTCATCGCGAGCAATCGCACTCCGTGCCAGATGATCACGGCGTCCGGATTGATGCCCATCATGCCGATCTTGCTCAGCGGGACCAAAATGCCGGCTTGGTAAAGCGGGGTTAGGACCGAGTAGCCAAACGCCAGCAGCGAGGCACCAGTCAGGATGATTCGGGGCGTCCAGCCGTGGGTTCCTCGGGTCATCCGCCAAGCGGTGAGCAGAAGGAACGCACCCATCACGATCAGGAAGACTGGTCGGAGGGCGGGGGTGGCAGCGATTAACGGAACGGGGGGGGCGAACGTCATGCTTCCGTTAGAAAGCACGATCGTAAGTCCTTGATCAAGAGCTTATTAGATTGGGTAAGTGAACTTCAAACCAAGGCGGATGAATAACTCATTTCGATGAATCAGTGTTGCTGATACTAAGCGGAAATTAGAAACATCTCCGCCAGACGGTATTGCGAAAGGCCTTCTGCATGTCCCAAACGGGAAGCTTATGGGTTGGAATTTCGGCAACACGGGTCATCCGGGGACCCGAATTGCTTGGGAAAGGGGTGTGAATAAATTTTCTGCCCCGGCGGATTTCGCAGGCTCGCCGGGGAGCGATGGTGGATTTTTCCGCTGTCATCGGGGAGCGGCTGTGGTTTCTTCCCGCCGCGATGCCCGTTCCCACGCTTCCCGATGCCACCGGCCACTTTGGCAAATTTGGCGGCATGTTCGTGCCCGAGACCCTGATGGCCCCTTTGCAGGAGCTGTCGGCCGCCTACGACGCCGCCCGCAAGGACCCGGAATTCCAGCGCGAGCTTGATGACCTGCTGACGAACTACGTCGGTCGTCCCACGCCTCTCTACTTCGCCGAGCGGTGGACCGAGAAACTCGGCGGCGCGAAGATTTACCTGAAGCGCGAGGACCTGCTACACACCGGCGCGCACAAGATTAACAACGCCATCGGCCAGATCCTGCTGGCGAAACGGCTCGGGAAGAAGCGGATCATCGCCGAAACCGGGGCCGGCCAGCACGGCGTGGCCACCGCGACCGTCTGTGCACGCTTCGGGATGGACTGCGTGGTTTACATGGGTGCCGTGGATATGGAGCGGCAGGCTTTGAATGTCGCCCGCATGAAGCTGATGGGTGCGGAAGTCCGCGCGGTGACTGCCGGGCAGGCCACGCTCAAGGAAGCGGTGAATGAAGCGATGCGCGACTGGGTCGCCACCGTCGATCATACGCACTATATCCTGGGCTCGGCGCTGGGGGCGCATCCGTTCCCGATGATGGTACGCGATTTCCACCGGGTGATCGGAGTCGAGGCTCGCGAGCAGATTTTGCTAAAGGAAGGCCGCTTGCCGGACCTGCTCGTCGCCTGTGTGGGCGGCGGGTCGAATGCGATCGGCCTGTTCCATCCCTTCTTGCAGGACGATGACGTCCGCATGGTCGGTGTGGAAGCCGGTGGTCTCGGGATCTTGCCGGAGAAGCACGCGGCCCGCTTCCAAGGCGGCAAGCTCGGCGTGCTGCAGGGCACCAAGACGTGGTTGCTCGCGAACGACGACGGCCAGATCGAGCTGACGCATTCGGTTTCTGCGGGTCTGGATTACGCTGCGGTGGGGCCGGAGCACGCGTATCTGCAAGACATTGGCCGGGTGGAATACACCTACGCGACCGACGACGAGGCACTTGCCGCGTTCAAGGAGCTGGCGCACACCGAGGGGATCCTGCCGGCGCTGGAGAGTGCGCACGCGATGGCCTATGTTTCGAAGATCGCGGGGAGTCTCCCGAAGACTTCCATCCTCATCGCGAACCTTTCGGGGCGTGGGGACAAGGATGTGGAGCAGGCGGCGAAGTATCTGCTGGGAGGGGTTTGAGGATCATCGGCAGGCCCAACGGGGCGGAATTCCTCAGCCCGGGGCAGCGCAGCGTCGTCCCGGGTTATCGGGCCAGATCGATGGCGCCCTGTAGGGGCGCGATATCGGCGAGGGTGGTCATGCAGACGGGATTCGTGAAACCGGCGGCGTTGGTTTTTCATGCCTCGAACATCTCGCCCCCCTTCAGGGTGCTGTGCTCGGCATCTCCTCACCCGGGGCGACGCTGCGCTTGCCCCGGGCTGAGGGATGTCGCCCCGTTGGGGCTGAAGATGACCTCGGGCTGAGGGATATTGCCCCGTTGGGGCTGAAGATAGCACCGGCTTAAGGTTGTCGCCTCGTTTGTAGGCTATCGGTCGGAGTGGTGCCCGACCCGTGCGGGGGACAGTGACGTCACCTCTCCTTACGTCACTTCTGCCACCAGTCGGGATCCTTTTCCCAAGGGTCCCGGGTCTCGTTGGCGCCTGCTGGGGGGGCGGGGTGCTTTTGTTGCTCCTCTTCCTCCTCGCGGCGAAGTTCCTCAAGCAGCTTCTCCACCTCGTTCTCGCGGCGTTTGCCGCTGCGGTAGATGCCGGCGGCGAGCAGGCCCACGATGCCCAGGCTGAATATCAGGATGACCACCATCGCCATGGCAAAGCCATCCGCGGCATGGAGGATCGCAAGGCCGGGGTTCATGGCGGTTTGGCAGTCTAGCCGGTGACGATCCGCCGCATGGGGATCATGTTGGAATACTCGAAGCCATTCTTGCGGAAGAAGTTCTGCGATTCGGCGCTGATCTTGTCGGTCAGCAGGGTGATGCGCTTGAAGTCCTTCTGCTTGGCGAAATCGATGACGTAATCGAGCAGCATGGAGCCGTAGCCCTGGCCGCGGTGGGCCGGGTGAACGATCACGTCTTCCATCAGGATCACGAATCCGCCCATGGCAGTGGAAATGGTGAACAGCAGGTTCACCATGCCGATGATCCGCGTTTCGTTTCGCACCACGAAGATGCGCCCGCGGCTGGGTTGCTCCAGGATCAGCGCGAGACCGCGCTCCTGAACCTCGTGGTTCGAGGTGAATTCGTCCGACTCGGCAAACAGCTCCACGACCAGATCGGTGAGCGCGGGAAGGTCCTCGATGGTCGCGGGGATGACCTTGGGTCGGTTGGCGACGGCGCTGGAGGACGGTCCTTGGCTCACGGCGGCAAAGTGGCACGCGCTCCGGGGAGCGGCACGCCATTTCCCGGGCATCATCGAAAAATTTCCGCGATCAGGGGTATTTGGCGGATTGACAAGCGGGGACCGACTCCTAGAGTGCGCGCCCGCCCGAGCCGGACGCCCGGTGCGGATCCCAGAACCGCTTTTTTCCCGAGATTGCCATGAAACGCACCTTCCAGCCATCCAAGCGCACCCGCAAGCGCCAGCACGGATTCCGTGCTCGCATGGCGACCAAGGCCGGCCGCGACATTATCAAGCGCCGCCGTCAGAAGGGCCGCAAGCGCCTCATCCCGAAGGGTGCCGAGATCCACTACGAGCGTCACACCACCCAGCACGGGGTCTGATTCTTTTGCCTGCGCGCCGCGCCCGGCCCATGCGCCTCCCGCGGAAGCACAGCATGACGAAGCGCGCGGACTTTGCCCGCGCGCGGAAAGACGGCCAGGCGAAAGCCGGCCGTTTTGTCGTGCTCAGTACTCTCGCCGATCCGGCGCTGCCGTGCCTGACGGTCGCCGTCATCACCACGCGGAAAGTGGGGAAGGCGCACGACCGCAATTTGCTGCGCCGCCGCATCCGCGCGATCCTACAGCTCCATGGTGAGCGCATCGCCGATCCGAAGCGCCTGCTGGTCACCATCCCGCGGCCCGGCTCTTCCTCCGCCACCTACGCCGAGCTGGAGGCCGATTGGCTGAAGCAGGCGAAACGTCTCGGCTTACTTTCCTAGCGAAAAGTTCCACCTGCCGTTTGTCCCCGCAGGGGGTAAAGGAATCGCCCGCTCCGATGAAGCGCCTCATCCGAATCGCCATCCGCGGCTACCAGATTTTTCTCAACCCCGTGCTCAAGGCGCTGGGCGGGCCGAACAGCGGCTGCCGTTTCACGCCGAGCTGTTCGAACTATTTCCTGCAGGCGGTCGAAGCTCACGGGTCCATCAAAGGTTCGTGGCTCGGGGTCTGCCGGATTTTCCGCTGTCATCCGTGGGGGGGCTGTGGTTATGACCCCGTCCCGCCGAAACCGGGCGCTGCAACTGCCGATGCCCACCATCCCGCCGGGCCGGACGCCTGAACGCGGGACTTTTCCTTTTCCACATCTCCCATGTACGACCGCAAGACTTGGATCGTCGTCATCGCCTGCAGCCTGCTGCTCGCGGTAAACATCTTCTTTCAACAGAAGAATGGCCGGCTACTCGCCGAGCAGAAGCGCGAGCAGGCCGCCATCGAGGCCGCCAAAAAGCCCGCGGACACACCCGCCGCCACGCCGACTGCGCCTGAAGACAAGGTGGGCACGCTGGTCGAGTCCGAGCCGCCGGCCCAGATGGCCGAGCAGCTTGTGACGATGGAGACCTCGGAGACGACTTTCACTTTCACCTCCATCGGTGGTGGCCTGAAGACCGCCGAGTTCAAGAATCAGACTCCCGGCTTGGAAGGCCCGGTGCTGCTCAATCGCCACGGCAGCAGCCCGATCGGCGCGATTGCCGATAGCCCGGACCGGCTGGAGGCGACCGCTTACGAATTCGTCGAGGGCGAGTCGGTGAAGTTCCCGGACTCCACGCACTACAAGTCGATCGTCTTCCGCGGCAAGCTGCCGTCTGGCCTGTGGGCCAAGAAGACCTGGTCGCTCCGCGAGACCGGCAACGAGGGCGACCCGTACACCCTCGATTTCAAGCTCCACCTGGAGAACAGCACGCAGGCCACCGTCAATCTGGAGAACTTCAGCCTCTTCCTCGGCGTCGCTTCCCCGCTCGACACGGTCGAGACCGCCGCGCAGACCGGTTTCGTCTGGCTGAATGACCGCAGCTTCACCTTCACGGCGGCCACCGCCTTCGCTGGCGGCTGGTTCAGCAAGGAGCGCTCGGTGATCACCGAGAGCCTGGAGAAGGCCGAGATCGCCGGTGTGGCGAACCAGTTCTTCGCCACCGCGATCAAGCTCAACGAACCGGGCAAGTCGCTGGTCTGGGCCAAGGTCGCCGACGTGACCCTCAAGCCCGGCGCGAAGCCGCTCAAGGCGGTCCGTGCCGGTCTCCAGCTCCCTGCCGCGACCCTCGCCCCCGGCGAGCCGAAGGTAATGAACTACGTCGTTTTTGCCGGCCCCAAGCAAAACCGTGTGCTCCGCAAGATGGGCGACGACTGGGGCAAGCTGATGAACTACGGCTTTTTCAGCCCCTTCAGCCGGTTCATGAACTGGTCGTTGTGGTGGGTCCACGCCGGTCTCGACAAGATCTCCGGCAAGTGGGCGTGGGGCCTCTCCGTCATCGTCCTGACCATCCTCCTGCGCACCGTCATCTGGCCGCTCTATAACCGCTCCAACCGGACCATGAAGCGGATGGCCAAGCTGAAGCCGGAGATCGACAAGCTGAAGGAGAAGTATCCGGACGATCCGCAGAAGATGAACACCGAGATGATGGGGATGTACCGCAAGTTCGGCATCAACCCGCTCGGTGGCTGTCTGCCGATGTTCGCCCAGCTGCCGATCTTCTTCGGCTTCTACTCGATGCTCCTGCACGCCGTCGAGATGCGCGGCCAAGAGTTCCTCTGGGTCACCGATCTGTCGCAGCCGGATACCATCGCCCACCTCGCGGGCATTCCGATCAATCCGCTGCCGATCGTAATGGCGTTCACCAGCTTCGCCCAGATGGCAATGATGCCGAATACCGGCGGCGACAAGACGCAGATGGCGATCATGAAGATGATGCCGTTCTTCTTCCTCTTCATCTGCTACAATTTCGCCTCGGCGCTGGCCCTCTACTGGACCGTCTCGAATATTTTCTCGATCGGCCAGACCTGGCTGTCCAACCGCCTGCCCGAGCCCGAGCTGAAGGCAAAGGCCGGTGGCTCCAGCAAGAGCTGGGTCGAACGGATGGCCGAAAAGCAAGCCGACATGGAGCGCATGCGCCAGGCTCGCGGCCGGGTGGTGGACCCCAATACCGAGGATCCCGGCCCGTCCAAGAAGCGCCCGCCGCGGACGGGGGGCTGATATGGAGTGTGGACATTCTGTCCACGCTGCGTCGACGGAACGTCGACACTCCTTAATGTCACGAAGCCTGCATTGGACGAAACGCCAGTCGCGGTTAGGGTGGCTCCTATGGCGACGGAGCGACGCAATGTGATCGGCGGAGTCCTGCAAGCTTGCTCGACCAAGCCAATGACCGGTTTCTTCCGCGACGGCTGCTGCCGCACCGGTCGCGGCGATGTCGGCGTCCACGTCATCTGCGCGAGCGTGACGGAGGAATTCCTAGCGTGGTCCAAGGCCCGCGGGAACGACCTCAGCACGCCGCGCCCGGAGTTCGACTTTCCCGGCCTGAAGCCCGGCGACCGCTGGTGCCTGTGTGCCGCCCGCTGGAAGGAGGCGCTGGATCAGGGCCATGCGCCCGCCGTGGTGCTGGAGGCAACCCACGAATCGGCGCTCGAATTCGTCGATCTCGCCGACCTGCGGGCGCACGCGATGCGGTGATTTGCGGGGAACTCGCAATTCATTCCGCTGGGCAGGACTGGCGACTCCCGGCGTTCCGGGACGTTCCGGAAACAGGCTAACATGGCGTTGCTGGAGGCTTCCCCCGAGCGCGCGGGAGCCGGGCTGCCCCTAACTGCGGGGTGACGTGGGAGCTTGGAATGACTTCCGCACCATCGGCACGGTCGATGACCTGCCGGCTGTCGATGTCACCGACGGTTCCCCGTTGAATGCCGTGGTGGTCCGGATTCCGCGTAGCAACGCCGGAGTCGACGGAAAGCTCTTCGGCCGCGTCGTAGCCACCAAGCAGCCCTGAGATGGTCTCGAGGTGCGGGTCGTCTTGCCGGACTGCCGGCGCCTTGCTTCAAAGCGCCGTGGCCGAGGGAAGCGGGCAGACCTCCATGCCTTGGATCAATCCCTGCGCCATGGTGAAGCGATGTCCTACCCGCTCATCGGCTAGAACGGTTCCTGTCAGGTCGCGCACGACCTGATGCACCTCGACGAGGATCTGCCCCGAGTCCTGCGGGTAGAAAGCCAGCGGCTCCACCTTCGGGTCGATCTCGCTCCACTGCTCCGTCCAGTAGGCACGGACCTCATCGGGGCCACGGACGAACCCGCCTTTGAACGCTCGCGGCCAAGCCACGTCGGGCGTCATGAGAGGGAGGGCGGCGTCAATGTCCCGCGCGTTGAAGGCCGCGTAGGCTGCGCGGAGCAGGTCGATTTCTGGTGAGCTGGTCATAAGCGGGGGGGGCTCTACTTCGGCCGGTGCGGCTCGAAGGTCATGGCGCGCTCGTGGTCGCGGGCTTTGGCGGCGCGGCGGGCTTCCCTGAAGAAGTAATCCTGGGCGCGGAATTTCTTTTCTCCGTCGGCGGGCTTCAGACGCTCCGACGAGCCATCGGGCAGGATCTTCGAGGCCTGGGTGTTGTCTTGGAAGCACGACTCTAACAGGCGCAGCAGGCGGCGGCGTGCGCGGCTGTCCTCGACCGGCACCATCAGCTCGACGCGGCGGTCGAGATTGCGGCCCATCCAGTCGGCGGAGGCGATAAAGATCTCGGGATCGCCGCCGTGGTGGAAGTAGAAGATCCGGGCGTGCTCAAGGTAGCGGTCGATGATTGAGACGACGCGGATGTTCTTCGAGTGCCTCGCGTCGCCGGTCTTCAGGCAGCAGAGGCCGCGGACGTTCAGCTTGATTTCCACGCCAGCCTTCGACGCCTGATAGAGCGCGGCGATGATGTCCGGGTCCTGGAGTGAATTCACCTTCGCGAGGATGCGTGCGGGTTCGCCTTGGCGGGCGCGCCCGGCTTCGGAGGCGATCAGGTCGAGCAGGCGCGGCTTCATCGCCGTGGGTGCGGGGACGAACCGCTGGAAGCGCAGCAGCTTCGAGCGACCGGTGACGGCATTGAAGAACAGCGAGGCGTCGGAGCCGTATTCCGGCCGGCAGGTGAGCAGGGAAATATCGGTGTAGAGGCGGGCGGTGCTCTCGTTGTAGTTGCCGGTGCCGAGGTGGACGTAGCGGCGCAGGCGGCCGTCCTCGCGGCGGACCACGAGGCAGATCTTCGCGTGGGTTTTGAGGCCCTTCACGCCATACACGATCTGCGCTCCGGCGCGCTGGAGTTCCTCGGCGCGGAGCAGGTTGCGCGCTTCGTCGAAGCGGGCCTTTAGCTCGACCAGCACGGTCACGGCCTTGCCGTTCTCCGCCGCGCGGATCAGGGCGTCGATGATCCGCGACTGCTTTGCGGTGCGGTAGAGGACCTGCTTGATCGAGACGACCTGTGGGTCATTGGCGGCTTCCTCGACCAGGCGCATCACGGGTTCGAAGCTCTCGTAGGGATGGTGCAGCAGCAGGTCGCGGCGGCCGATCGCGTCGAAGATCGAATCGCCCGGTTCCAGATCCGGCGAGGGTTGGGAGGGCCAGTCCTCATCGCGCAGGTGATCGAAGCCGGGGGTGAAGGCGAGATCCATGAAGCCGGAGAGCGCCAGCGGCCCGGCAAGGCGGTAGGTGCCTTCCGAGGGCGCACCGCAGACTTCCTGGATCACCTTCGCCAAGTCGCGAGGCAGTGTGGCGGGAAGCTCCAACCGCACGGTGCCGGAGAGCTTGCGCGCGGCGAGGACATCTTCCATCTCTCCGGCCAGGTCGTCGGCGTCTTCTTCTTGCACGGCGATATCGCCATTGCGGGTGACGCGGAAGCAGGCGGTCGCCTCGACAACCTCGCCGGGGAACAACTCTCCGGCGTGGCGTGCCACCACGTCCTCGATCAGCACGAAGGCGACGCCTTCGGCATCTCCGACGGAAACCCGGCGACCGAGTCCGTCGGGGATCGGGATCAGGGCGTGGCGGATCGCGCCGGTCTCGCCATCGGCGATGCGGCAGGCGACGATGAGTTGCAGCGCGGGCACCAGCGGCGGCTCCTCGCCCGAGACCACTGCCAGCGGCGTGAGCAGCGGCGAAATCGAATCGTGGAAGGCCTCGGCCACCTTGTTGGTCTGCGCCGGGGAAAGATCCTTCGTGTCTAACAGGCGAATCCCGGACTCATGGAGCGCGGGGCAGAGCACCTTGGTGAAAAGCTCATACTGGTCCTCGGTCATCTGCTGCACCCGCTTGCGGATCGCGGCAAGCTGCTGGACCGGGGTGAGGCCAGAGGGGTCGGGGTTCTTCCGGCCGCTGCGGCGCAGCAGGATCAGGCTGCCCACGCGAACCTGGAAGAACTCATCGAGGTTCGAAGCGGAGATCGCCAGGAACTTCACCCGCTCTAACAGCGGAAGGTCGCTCCGCAGCGCCTCGTTCAGCACGCGCTGGTTGAATTCCAGCCAGGACAGCTCGCGGTTGATGAAGGGAAGCTGCATAGATGGTAGATGGGAGATCGTGGATGGTAGATGAAAGGCAATCGTGCGGGGCGCTGGCAGGGGGCTTCTGGCATTTTCATCTACGATCTGCCATCTCCCATCTGCCATCTTTGGCTACCCCGCGTCATCGATCACGACTTCGAGGCCGAAGACCTGCTCGAACAAGTCCGCCTTCGACGCCATGGCGAGACGCTCCACTGCCGCGTCATGCAGACCGGGAAGGGCGAGTCGCAGGCGGCGGTCGTCGCGGCGGACGATGATTTCATGCACCCGCTGGTCGTGCGTCCGCTCCAAGGCATCGGCGACGCGGAGCAGGGCGGACAGCTTCGCGACGCGGATACGATCGACGGTGTCGAGGTCGCGGTAGTTCGGGTGATCGGTGCGCGGGCCGGAGTGGCGGTGGTAGCGGGCGATCATCGCGATCATGTTGATATCGAGCCGGTCGAGCCCGAAGATCTCGCTGTTGAGGATGATGTATTCCGAGTGCTTGTGGTGGGCGCGCGGGCTGACGAAGGTGCCGACCTCGTGGAGGATCGCGGCGACTTGCAGTAGCATGGCATCGTGCTTGGTCATGCCGTGCAGGTCCTGCAGCTCGGTGAAGAGGTGGTGGCAAAGCTTCCCGACATGCTCGCCGTGCCGCGGGTCGGACTGATAGCGGGAGGCGAGGATTTTCGCGGAGCGCAGCACTTCCTGGTCCAAGGTGCCGGCGAGGCTGCCTGAGACCAGCAGGTCTAACAAGATGCCCTGCTCGTAGTCGCTCGCAGGGACGTGAAGTTCCTTCAGGCCGAAGGTTTCGGCGATGGCGAGGTTGGTCTCCAGCGCCGGCAGCAGCGCCTCGGCGGTCTGATAGTCGATCTGGTAGCGATTGACCAAATCCAGCTCGCTCATCTGCGAGGCTTCGACCGCGAGCTTCTGAAGCGCCTTCGTGGAGACCGCGGTGCCGGCGGCTCCTTTGGTGAGCTGGCGGGCGATCTGTTGGATTTCGTAGCCGATGACGACCAGCCCTTCGAGCGTCACGTCGTGGTAGTCGAAGCGCATCTGGGCGAGGTTGCCGGAGGTGTGCTCGCGGATCACGCGCAGCATGGATGGGCCTTCGGCGTGGGATGCGTCGGTCGCCTCCCTGGTGCGGTGCGTGCCCAGCCGGTAGCTGGTGTAGCGGGTGATCGCTCCATCCTGGAACAGCAGCGCGCGGGTATTTCCGGGGCCGACGTGGACCACCAGCGCGCAGCGGCGCTTCATCGCCGGGGTGTCTTTCAGGCGGCGGCGGGTCTTGAGATAGATCAGCCGGGTCATCTCGCCGTCGTCGATCGGATTGATCGACAGCCCGCAGGCGATGCGGATGCGGTTGAGGAAAATATCGTGATTGGTGGCCTCGATCAGGATGTTCGTCGCCACCGCGCGGGTCACCTGACGGCCATCGGCCCCGTATTCCGAGAGCGCGTGCTGATAGTCGTGGAGGATCTCGACGATGCGCTCGGTGGTTTCCGCGCTGACTTTTCCGTGGCGGAAGACGTCGCGGGCGAGGGGGGCTGGCTGCTCCAGGAAATCCACGGCCTGGTGGGTCCCGTCCGGCAGGGTTTCCGCGACCATCATCGACACGGAACTCGCTCCGACGTGGATCGCGGTGACGAGCGAACCGGGGGCGTCGGAGACGGGCGTGGCAGGCATCGCCCGAAGACAGCGCGGGAATCCCCGGCTTTCAATGACGAATGTGTGACGGACCTTTCCGAAAACGAGTCCATGCTTGCCAGTGTGGCAGCTCGCCCGGAACATGCAGCCCGATGAAAATCGGCGACGCGCTGAAACACTACCGGGTGAAACCTGGCGACAAGGTGGCCCTTTCCGCCATCAATGCGGCCGACGCCTCGCTCTACGAGGGCGGCAAATCGGCCTCGCTGGAGCTGTTTGACGAGCTGCGCGACGAGCTCCAGGAACTGCAAAAGGTTCTCTACGCGCAGAACAAGCACCGCGTCCTCATCGTGCTCCAGGCGATGGACAGCGGTGGGAAGGACGGCTGCGTGAAACACGTTTTCTCCCGCGTGGACCCGCAGGGCGTGAACGTGAAGGCCTTCAAAAAGCCGAGCGAGGAGGAGTTGGCGCACGATTTCCTGTGGCGCGTCCACCAGCACGTGCCGGGGAATGGCCAGATCGTCATCTTCAATCGCAGCCACTATGAGGACATCCTCGCGGTGCGGGTGAAGAAGCTTTTCGGCGACGAGGTCTGGAAACGCCGCTACCGCCATGTGATTGAGTTCGAGCGGATGCTGGCGGAGGAGGGGACCACGATCATCAAGTTGTTCCTCCACATTTCGAAGGACGAGCAGAAGCGCCGGCTGGAGTCGCGCCTCGCCAACCCGGCGAAGTACTGGAAATTCAATCCCGACGATCTCTCCGACCGCGCCCGCTGGGATGATTTCCAGAAGGGCTACGAGGATCTCATTGAGAAAACGAGCACCGACCAGGCGCCGTGGTTCATCATCCCCGGCGACCGCAAGTGGTACCGCAACCTCGTAGTGGCCCGCATCATGGTGGACGTTCTGCGGGGCTTGAAGATGGAGTTCCCGACGGTGAATTGGGACCCGCGATCGGTGGTCATCGAGTGACATGAAGCGCCGCTCTTTTTCCTACATCGCCTTTTCCGCCCTGCTCGCTGCCTGCGGTGGTGGCCTGAAGCCCAACCCGCCGCCGGCGGAGGTGGAGCTCGATCCCTACCGGCCGGTGATGGCGAACCGGATCAATACCGTGCTCTATTCCCGCCGCTCAAAGGAGCAGATGCTGCTGGATCTCGCGGCTCTGGGTGTGATGGTGGGAATGAAGTTCGCGGACTTCAAGGAGGAGAGCAAAATCGACGATTGGTTCGGCGAGGAATCGGAATTCCTGCCAACGCGCTACACCTCCCTGACCTGCGGGCTTTCTCCGGTGGTCGATCCCGACGGCAAGATCATCGGGCTCTACCGGAATCGGAAGCTGATCGACGGGAAGATGCACGAGGAGATGGCGCTCCGGCCGGAAGGCTGAGGCTTGCGACAGATTGCCAGCTTCCCGGCGTTATGTAGGGTATGGTGAGGAAATGAACCGGCCCGGAAATACCAAGCGCAGGAGGATCAAGCGACGGCTTGCGATTGCCGGAGTCGTGCTCGCTGTGCTGGGCGTGGTTTCATGCGGGTTCACCACGCGGCTCGTTTCGGAAGCAATCGTGCAACCGGCGCGAAAGGGCGTCGCAGCCCCCTTGCCGGAGGATTTGGCCGCCCGAACTTTCGTGTTGCCGGACAAGGTGGAGATGCGCGTTTGGGAAGCCCGCCCGAATGAGCTGCCGAAGGCGGCAATGCTGGTGCTGCACGGCGTTTCCGACTCGAAAGCCAGCCAGGTGGAAACCTTGCGCTACCTCGCCCGCCGGGGTGTTTTTGCCCTGGCGCCCGATTTCAGGGCCCATGGCGACAGCGGCGGTAAGTTCGCCACCTACGGCTATCTGGAGAAGAAGGACCTCACCCTGCTGCGCAAGGTCGTCGAAAAGGAGTTTCCCGGCATCCCGGTCGGACTATGGGGCACTTCGTATGGGGGTGCGGTCGCCTTGCAGGCGATGGGCGCGGACGAGAATTTCGACTTCGCCATCATCGAGAGCACGTTCGCCGACCTGCGTGAAATCGCGCGGGATCAGGTCACCATGCGGACCACGCTGCCGGTCAGCGGACTCGGTCCCTATTTCGTCAATGAAGCCGGCAAGCTGGCCTCCTTCGACCCCAGCGAGGTCGCCCCGGAGCGGGCGATCGAGAAGGTCCGGGCACCCGTGCTCCACCTGCATGGTGAAGCGGACGAGCTGATCCCGATTTCCCAAGGCTGGCGCATTGCCAGCCATGCGAAGGGCTCCAACTACCGCTTCGTCCCGATTTCCCGGGGAACGCACTATCACCTGCGGGCGGGTGACCCGGCGAAGTACAAGCGCGAGGTGGATGCGTTTCTGGACCGGATGGTGGATGGGAGGTGAAGGGATTGATTGCTTGTCCTCCAATGATGATCCATCAACACAGGTAGCCCATGAAAACCATTCTCGTCGTATTGGCCGCCTCGAATGCCTTGGCTTCAGGCCGCATCGGGGAGACCGCCGAGCAACTCGAGAGGCGTTACGGCAAACCAGTCCGAACCACTCACAACAGTAATTATTACGAAAAGGACGGCATCTCTATCACCACGGTCATGTGGAAGGATCGCTGCCATCTGATCCATTTCAGTCCGGTCATCTCCCCCCAGGACAACACGAAGAACTTCGGGATGAACCGGGGCAAGCTCACAAAGGAACAGATCCAGTCCTTCCTAACAGACAATCCGGCGGGAGTTAAGTGGGAAGGCACCGAGGGGTCCTTCACCAGCAGCGATCACAAGTTCACGGCTCTCGCCAGCTCGAACGGCGTGGTGATCCAGACAGTCAGCTTTCTCAATCACGCTCCGCAAGGCACCGCTCCACGACGCCTTCCGATTGCGATCAGATAAGATCATTAGGAACCGGCCACGGACGGGATGCGCTCCAAGCATGGGTGTCCGGCCTTCACGAGGCAAGAAGACGCCCCCGAGGCTGGGCGGGCCAAGGGGGCGTATGAAGTTCAGATGATCCTTAGGCGGCTCACCGCGGCATCGGGAACGCCCGGTTGAAGGCGAAGACCTTGTCGCGGATGGCGTGGAGTTTGGCTTCGTCACCGATGGCGGCGAGCGCTTCGGCGATGAAGTCGGCGACTTGCTCGACGTCCTTTTCCTTCATGCCGCGGGTGGTCACGGCCGGGGTGCCGATGCGGATGCCGCTCGGCTTCATCGGGGTGCCGGTGTCGAAGGGGATGGTGTTCTTGTTCACCGTGATGCCGGCTTCATCGAGGGCGTGGGAAGCTTCCGATCCGTTGAGACCCTTCGGCCGGAGATCGACCATCATGACGTGATTGTCGGAGCCGCCGGAAACGATGCGGAGGCCGTGATGGGTGAGGCGCGCGGCGAGGGCCTGCGAATTCTTCACGACTTGCTCCTGGTAGCTCTTGAAGTCGGGCTTGAGCGCTTCGCCGAAGCAGACGGCCTTGGCGGCGATGACGTGCATCAGCGGGCCGCCCTGGATGCCGGGGAAGACCTGAGCATCGATCTTCTTCGCGAACTCTTCCTTGCACAGGATGATGCCGCCGCGCGGGCCGCGAAGGGATTTGTGGGTGGTGGAGGTGACGAAGTCGGCGTGCGGCACCGGGTTCGGGTGGACCCCAGCGGCGACGAGGCCGGCGATGTGGGCCATGTCCACGAACAGGTAGGCACCGACTTCGCGGGCGATCTGCGACATGCGCTCGAAGTCGATCACGCGGGAGTAGGCGCTGGCACCGCAGGTGATGAGCGCCGGCGTTACTTCGCGGGCGAGCTCGGCGAGGTGATCGTAGTCGATCCGCTCGTCATCCTTGCTCACGCCGTAGTGGGTCACGTCGTAGAACTTGCCGGAGAAGTTCGCCTTGTGGCCGTGGGTGAGGTGGCCGCCGTGCGACAGGTCCATGGTGAGGATCTTGTCGCCGGGCTTCAGCACGGAGAAATAGACGGCGGTATTTGCCTGCGAGCCGGAGTGCGGTTGGACGTTCGCGTGCTCTGCGCCGAAGATCTGCTTGGCGCGGTCGATCGCAAGTTGCTCGACGACATCGACGTTATCGCAGCCGCCATACCAGCGCTTGCCGGGGTATCCTTCGGCATACTTGTTCGTCAGCACGGAGCCTTGGGCTTCCATGACGGCGGGCGAGGCGAAGTTTTCCGAGGCGATCAGCTCGATGTTGTTCCGCTGGCGCTTTTCCTCGGCGACGATGGCGGCGTAGATCTCGGGGTCGGTCTCGGCGATGCGGGACCCGGAGGACTTGCAGACGCGGGCCTCATGGCGGCCGCCTTCGAAGCCGGTGGCGAGGAAGGCATCGGTCATCGCCGTGGCGGTGGCGACATCGACGGTCTTGCCGCCGAGGCAGAGGACGTTGGCGTCGTTGTGCTGGCGGGTGGTGATCGTTTCCTCGACGGTGCGGACATTGGCGGCCCGGACGTGGCGGTGGCGGTTGGCGGCTATGGAAACGCCGACGCCAGAGGTGCAGCAAAGCACGCCGAAATCCTGGGTGCCGTCGGAAACCGAGCGGCCGACGAGATTGGCGAAGTCCGCATAATCGACCGAGTCGGGACCGTGCGTGCCGAAGTCGGTGACCTCGTGGCCGGCGGCCTGGAGGTGGGCAACGAGGGCATCCTTGAGGTCAACTCCGCCGTGATCGGCGCCGAGGGCTATACGCAGGGACTTCTGGCTCATGGTGGTCGGCTTGGGGCGGGAGGGAAATGGACCGAGGGGCCGGGAAATGCAACCCCCGAGAGAACCAGAATCCCTCCCGTGACCGGATCATGCGCCGGATGACGCGGAAAGGGCCAAGGGAAGGCCCGGTGGCGGGCGGGCATTCCCGAATTCGCGCTGTCATGCCTGCCTTTCTTGGCGCTTGGCACTCCCTCCGGGGGACTCCACCTTCCGGCCGTGATTCCGCCGACCTGCCGCGACCGCGTCATTGCTCCCTCCCTGCTAGCTGCCGATTTTTCCCGCATCCGCGAGGAAGTGACCCGCGCCATCCATTCGGGGGCCGATTGGCTCCATCTGGACGTGATGGACGGCCACTTCGTGGACAATATTTCCTTCGGCCCGGCGGTGGTGCAGGCGGTCCACGAAACGAACGACATTTACCTCGATGTCCACCTGATGGTCTCCCGGCCGGATCATTTCCTGCCGCGCTTCGTGGCCGCCGGGTCGGATATGATCACGGTGCACGTCGAGGCGCACCACGATGTCGCCGCGACCCTCCGTGCGATTCGCGACGCCGGTTGCAAGGCCGGTCTGGCCCTGAACCCGGCGACCCCCTTTGACCACGTGGTGCCGCATTTGGAGAACATCGACCTGCTGCTGTGCATGACCGTGGTGCCGGGCTTCGGCGGGCAATCCTTCATGCCGGAAGTGCTGCCGAAGATCGAAATGGCGGCAAAATACCGGGACGAGCGCGGCCTCGGGTATCACATCGAGGTGGACGGCGGCATCGACGCCCTGACCGCCGCCCGCTGCGGGAAAGCCGGGGCAAACGTCATGGTCGCCGGTTCCTCCACCTTCCGCGCGCCCGATATGTCGCTGGCGGTGAAGGAAATCCGCGAAGCCTGAAAACGGACGAATTTTTCGCCCGGCGGCGCTATTATCGTGTCCATTTGATCTCATGAAACCCGTTGTCGCCATCGCCACCGCCCTGCTGAGTTTCGCCGCCGGCTGGGTGCTCAAGCCCACACCGGATGCGGTCCCGGACGGATCGACCGCGGAGAACGGCACCACCAAGTCGACCGGCAGCGGTCGCGGAGGGGAAGGGGATGGATCGCTGGATGGGAAATCCCACGTTCGCGCCAAGCGCCCGCTGGTGCTTCCGGCGCGCGGCGGGGGTGCCGTTGAGCCCGATGCGGCCACCGTGTCGGCTCAGGTTCGCTTTCAGGAAACCTTCGGCAATGCTTCAGGCCGCGCCGACAATGCCCGGCTGTCCCGTCTGGCGGAAGCCCTCGGCCTGAGCGCCGAACAGCGGGAGACGCTGGCGGTGCTATTGGCCAACCGCCGCGACGGCTTCCGCGAGCTACAGGGCGGCGGCAGCAATCCGGCTGAATCCGTCCAGCAGGCCAGCCTTTCCGAGCAGCGGTTCATGGAGGACGTGAAAAAGCTGCTCGATCCCGAGCAGGTGGCCGCGCTGGACGATTTCAAGCAGCGCGAAAAGGACAACGACATCGAGGCGAAGGCGCAGCGCGACGTCGCCGACCTGATCGGGCAAGTCGATCTCTCCGAGGAGCAGCGCGAGCAGGCGCTGGAGGTGATGCGCCGGCTGAGCACGACCGCGGCTAGCAATCGCCCCGCGGGCTGGTCGCTGATGAACGAGTCCTTTGGCATGCTTGGTAATAATCAGGTGTCGGTGCTCGAAGACCTCGGTGGCGTGATGAACGATCCAGCGGTCATGAACGACCCGCAGGAGATTCAGCGCCGGCTGATTGAGGCCCAGCGGGCCACCGCTGGCGCGAGAGTTTCCGCGCTGACCGCGATCCTGACCCCCGGCCAGCTCGCGCAGTACCGCGCCACCCTGGAAGCGCGCTCCTCGATGATGGAGGCGTTTACCCCGCCCCCGCTCAACCCGCCGCGCTGAGAGACATGCCGCGCGTCAATGGCGAACCCATCGATCCCACGCTGATCGAGGACACTTTTATCCGCCTGAAGGCCGAGGCGGAAATGGCCAGCGAGGTTTCCTGCTGCGAGCGCGATGGCGAATTCCGCGAGCGGGCCGAAGAGGAAGTCATCGACGGCATTCTTCTTGCCCAGGAGGCGGAGCGCCGCGTGCCGGAGCCTCCGGCCGACGAGACCCGTACGGCCTTTGAGGATACCTTGCGCGAATGGCGTCGCCACGGTGCTTCGT
The DNA here is from genome assembly GCF_025950235.1 of Luteolibacter arcticus. Classification (NCBI taxonomy): domain Bacteria; kingdom Pseudomonadati; phylum Verrucomicrobiota; class Verrucomicrobiia; order Verrucomicrobiales; family Verrucomicrobiaceae; genus Neoluteolibacter; species Neoluteolibacter arcticus. The sequence goes on from NZ_JAPDDT010000012.1 coordinate 84,022, forward strand.
GGGACTTGCTGGATGCCCAGCGCGAATCGCTGCGTGCCGAAACGATATCGAGGCTTCGGATGGAGCGCTTCACCGGCGGCCTGTGGAAAGAGCTGCCGGAGCTGGGCTACGAGGATCTTCGTAATTGGTACGGTGAGAACCTTACCCGCTTCCGCACGCCCGCCGCGGCGAATGTGCTTCACCTTGTCCGCTTCCCGGAAAGCCCGGACCCGTGGGACGATTACGCTGCCATGCTCGACTTCCGCCGCCGTGCGCTGGAGGGCGAGGATTTCGCGACGCTGGCGACGGCCCACACACAGAAGAAGGGGGGCGAGACCGATCTCGGGTGGATCGAGCAGCAGCGTCTGCTGAATCCCTTCGAGGCGATGTTGTTCTCCCTGCACGAGGGCGAAGTCAGCCCGGTCTTCCACTACGAACAGGCCTACCATCTCGTGAAGGTCACCGAGGCCCGGGCCGCCTCGGTGCAGCCTTTCGAGGAAGTCGCGGACAGCATCCGCGAGGAAGTGGAGCGCGAGCGCCGCCTGCAGGTGCTGAAGGACCTCGCCGCCAAACTCCGCGCCACGGCAGTGATCGAGCAGGATTGAAAGGCTCGCCAAGGCCCGCCGCGGGCTTTAGCAAAGCCGTCGATGCCCAACCGCTTCTACGGCGCCTTCGACACCGAGCGATTTTCCGGGAAAGCCGACGCCGCGGATTTCCGCACGCCGTTCCAGATTGATCGCGACCGGGTGCTGCACACGCCCGCCTTCCGGCGCCTGCAGAACAAGACGCAGGTCTTCTGGAGCGGGGAGTATGATTTCTACCGGACCCGGCTGACCCACTCGCTGGAAGTCGCCCAGATCGGCCGCTCGATCTGCCACTGGCTGATTTCGCGGGGCGAATCGCTTTCCGAGGATTTCTTCATCGACCCGGATCTGGTCGAGGCGGCGTGCCTGTCCCACGACCTCGGCCACCCGCCCTTCGGCCACGCCGGGGAGAGGACGCTGAACCATCTGATGGCTCCCTACGGTGGCTTCGAGGGGAATGCGCAGACGCTGCGGCTGCTCACCGAGCGGATCTTCTCCGCCAAGCGCACCGGCATGGATCCTAGCCGCGCCTTTCTCGATGCGGTGCTGAAATACAAGTCGCTGTGGAGCGAGCTGAAGAACGCCGACAAGCTGCCCGAGCACCACTTCCTTTACGACTTCCAGCACGCGTGGCTGGACTGGGCGATGGGCGGCAATGACTTCCCTGCCGAGCTGCCGCCGGGCAAGGAGCGCGATTCCTTCAAGTCGATCGAGTGCCAGGTCATGGACTGGGCGGACGACACGGCGTATTCGCTCAACGACCTCGCCGATAGCGTGCGCGCCGGCTTCCTGCGTATCGAGCGCATCGAGGCGTGGGCGGAGAAGAACGGGGCCGAGGTGAGCGATGGCACTCCACTGGGCGAACTCATCGCCTCGATCCGCAAGCGCAAGGTGGATCCCTTCGTCGGCTCGCGCATCGGTAAGTACATCCGCGCCACCACTCTCACCACTGACACCAACTTCCTCAGCGGTGCGAGCAATCGCTACCGCTTCCGGCTCCTTGTGGACCCCGCGTTAAAGGCGGAGTCGAAGCTATTCAAGAAGCTCGCCTTCGAGGTGGTGTTCCTGTCCCCGCAGCTCAAGCAGCTTGAGCACAAGGGCAATCACCTGCTCCACGGGCTGTGGGACGTTCTGGTGAAACGCTACGTCACCGGCAAGGACATCGACGGCCAGACCTTCCAGCTCCTCCCCGAGGACGCCGCCAGCGAGATCGAGCAGGCGGACACCGAGGAGAAGAAAGCCCGGCTCGTCTGCGACTTCCTCGCCGGCATGTCCGATGGCTACGCGGCGCGGATGTACAAGCGTCTTTTCACCCCGGACTTCGGGTCGATCGGGGATTTGATCGGGTAGGGGTGGATAGTAGGCGCGGTGTTGACACCGCGGAAGCACTGGAACTGCCGGCATTCGGGGACCACTCCGCACTGTTACCAGTGCACCTACGGGAAACGAAAGGCGACGCGAATTGGTGGGCGGCATCTTCCCTTTGCTTCGTCAGGGTAGGCGCGGTGGTGACACCGCTGAAGCACTGGAACTGCGGGCAATCAGGGACCGTTCCGCACTGTCACCAGGTGCACCTACGGAAATGAAAGCAGATGTCTCATAGCGGCGGGATCTCCGCCAAGACACGGCGCAGGCGTTCCGTGGTGGCGTGGGTTTCGCACCACTTTTCGATGTAGGCCATGTCGAGGTTTTCGGGGCCCTGCACGGCGAGCACGTCCCGTGCGTCATCGAGGTCTTTCGGACGGGCCCAGCGGAGCTTTTGGACGACGATGTCTTCGGCGGTGGGGACATGAATCTCGCGCCCGAGAATCGGGACGTAAGTTCGGGTGCGGCGGGAGAATTCCGACTGAACGAAGGGATCATCAAAAATCTCGAAAAGCTCGACCTTGTAAGCCGGGATGGTCGCCGACACTCCGACCCAGCGTTTGCCCCAGGTGAGGGTGTCGAATTGCACCTGAGGATCGAATTTCACAAGCGGCTGGAATGCCTCCATGAGCTGGCGGATGCCACGATCTTCATCGGTGGCGACGAGGAAATCGACATCCTTGGTCGCGCGGGGGATGCCGTAGGTGCCAGCGGCGATCGCCCCCACAGCCATGTGGGGAACTCCGCTTTCTTCGGCGATCTCAAAGAGGCGGCCTGCGAGTTCTTCGAGCTTCATCGGGAGGCCGGAGGAGTGGTGGTGTAGAGCGTCGCGTCATGGACCTTGGCGAGCCGGTCGAGCGACCGGCGGACCTCTTGCCAACCGGCCTCGGCGTCATCGGTGCCGAGTCGCTTCATTGCCCCGCCGTGCATCAGGTGAAACTGGAAGGTCGAAAGCTCGAAGACATCCGAGCAGCGTTGGCCCGACGTCATGGCCCGCGCCCGAAGCACCTTGTCCCGGTAAATCGCGTCCTGAAGTTCCTTCAGCGCGGCGGGGTTGTCGTGCGGGTTGGTCATCTCGGCTTCACCTTACGGAGAAGGTCCGCAGCCGACAACCCCGGCTTGACCCGGTGCCGGGGATTCGTTCATCTGAACACATTCCGTGCCTGCTGCGCCCGCCAAAGTCCTGATCCAGACGCCGCTCGATGCGCTGAAGAAGCACTTCGGCCACGGCGGCTTCCTCGATGGCCAGGACCGGGTGATCGAGCAGATCACCAGCGGCCGCGATGGTCTGGTGGTGATGCCCACCGGCGGCGGCAAGTCGCTGTGCTACCAGCTTCCCGCGTTGTGCTTCGAGGGCGTGACGCTCGTGGTCTCGCCGCTGATTGCGTTGATGAAGGATCAGGTGGATGCCTTGGTCGCGAAAGGCATCCCCGCCACGCTGATCAATTCCACCGTGGCGTGGGAGGAGCAGAAGGACCGGCTGGACGGCATGCGGTCGGGCAAGTGGAAGCTCGTCTACGTCGCGCCGGAGCGCTTTCGCGCAGAGTCGTTTCTCAATGCGCTGAAGGGCGTGGAGGTCTCGCTGCTGGCAGTGGATGAAGCGCACTGCCTCAGCCAGTGGGGTCATGATTTCCGGCCGGACTACATGCGGCTGGGCAAGGCGCTCGAGAAGATCGGGCGGCCGCAATGCATTGCGCTGACCGCCACCGCCACGCCGATTGTTAGAAACGACATCCTCGAGGTGTTGAAGCTGCGCGATCCCTTCGAGGTGGTCAGCGGTTTCTCGCGGCCGAATCTTTCGCTAGCAATCACGCAGGTCGAAAAGAAGCAGCAGAAGTACGACCGCATCCGCGACATCATCGGCGCGCACAAGACCGGCATCGTCTATTGCGCCACACGGAAGAAGGTGGAGGAAGTCGCCGAAACGCTCGCCGCCTGGCGCATCAAGTCCGTTGCCTACCATGGCGGCATGAGCGATGCAGAACGAAGCGATGCTCAGAATATCTTCCTCGCGAAGAAGGCCGATGTGGCCGTGGCGACGAATGCCTTCGGCATGGGCATCGACCGCTCCGACGTGCGCTTCGTGATTCACTTCGAGGTGCCCGGCAGCGTGGAGGCCTACTATCAGGAAGCCGGCCGTGCGGGCCGCGATGGCGAGGCCGCGGCCTGTGAGCTGCTCTTCAACTACGCGGACACCCGGACGCAGGAGTTTTTCATCGAGGGTGCGAATCCCGGCGCACAGACGATCCGCGAGGTTTACCAATATCTCCTCAACACTGCCGACAAGGAGTACGAGATTCATCGTAGCATCGAGGACATCACCGAAGGGGCCGGCCTGAAGAACTCGATGGCGGTCAGCAGCGCGCTCGCCACGCTCGGTCGCGCGGGCTATATCGAGCGCTTCGATGTCCCCGGCAAGCGGATGCGCGGCACCCGGCTGAAGAAGCCCGATGTCTTCGCCCGCGCGCTGGAGATCGACGAGGCGGCGCTGGAGGAAAAGGACCGGCGCGACCGCGACAAGCTGAAGTCGATGATCGATCTCTGCTATGCCCGCGTCTGCCGGCAGCAGTGGATCCTCGCCTACTTCGGTGAGGACGATGCCGATACCTGCGGCACCTGCGACATCTGCCGCAGTGGCGAAAGCCACGAGCTCCGTGCACCGACGGCGGAGGAAGACATCGTCGTGAGGAAAGCTCTCAGCGGTGTTGCCCGGATGTCCCGCAAGACGGCGTCCGGCTGGGAAGGCAAGTTTGGCCGCGGCAAGATCGTGCAGATGCTCTGCGGCAGCCGCTCGCAGGAGATTCTTTCGGGCGGCCTCGATCAGCTCAGCACCTATGGCATCCTGAAGAACCAGGGCACGGGTTATCTCAATGCGCTCTTCCGCTCGATGGGCGATGTCGGGCTGGTGCGCGTGGATGCCGGTGAATACCCGCTGCTCACGCTCACCGACCTCGGCGAGAAGGCCATGCGCGGTGCCGCGAAGTATCGCCTCGCCTGGCCGCCGCCGGTGGCCTCCGGCCATGTCGAGTCGCTTGCCGACCAAGGCTTCGATGCCGGGCTCTTCTCGCAGCTCCGCGACCTGCGCGCCCGCCTTGCCAAGCGCGAGGATGTGCCGCCGTATGTCATCTTCAGCAACAAGACCCTCGAAGCCCTGTGCCGCTACCGGCCGAAAACCATCGAGGAGGGGCTTGCGGTTCCCGGTATCGGGGAATCGAAGGCACAGCGGTATCTGCCGCGGTTCTTGGAGATCTTGAAGGAGTGGAGGTGAATCGTCCCGATTCCGGGTTGCCGGTTCATGCGCCGACCTCACACTGATAGCGGGCCACGAAATACGGCCCGACTTGCCGCTCGCTGTGTTTCACGAAGCCGCGCTTTTCGTAGAGCGCGCAGAGCTTCGGGCGGGATGCTTCGCAGTCCAGGCGCAGGTAACGCCGGCCCGTTGCCATGGTGGCTTGGCGGGCGAAGCCGATCATCGCGTCCATTACCTTGCTGCCGGCGTGCTCGCGCCGGACGGCGATGCGGTGGAGATAGATCGCTTCGCGTTGCGGGACGTCGGGCCAGAAGAGCTGGTCCTCGTCCTGCATCTTGAAGACGCCGGCGGCTTCATCGCCGATCCACGCGAGGTGAAAGAGGCCGTCGCTTACGCCAGACCCCACCGCTTCGGGCGAAAGTTCGCCTGCCTTCCATAGAGGCTCACCGCGTTCGGACAGCCACTGCGCGGCTTCGGTCAGGATCGCGGAAACGATTCCGGTTTCCGCGGCCGAGGCGCGGCGGATGACCGGTGCGCGTGGGACGGTCAGCTCCGAGAGTCGCTCGCGTTGGTTTCCTTCGTCATCGAAGTTTGCGGGGACGAGCCAGCGCTCGAACGACTTGCGTAGTGCCGGCCATTCCTGATCGGTGATGGAAAACCACGCGGTGTCGCGGTTGCGGCCTTTGACGATGGTGGCTTGGCGGAAGTTGCCTTCGAAGGTGAAGCCGAGCCGCCGCGCTGCGGCGCGCGAGGGCGCATTGAGCGCGTCGCATTTCCACTCGTAGCGGCGATAGCCGAGATCGAAGGCGCGCGCCATCATCAGGAACATCGCTTCGGTTGCCGCGGGACTGCGTTTCAGCAGCGGCGAATAGGCGAGGTGGCCGACCTCGATGGACCCGACCTGCGGGTCGATCCGCAGATAGCTCGCGACGCCGATGGCCTTTCCGTTCGCGCGGTCGAGGATGGCAAAGAACAGCGGATCGTTGCCCTCGCTCACTTCAGCGGTCCAAGCCCGGTAGGCCTCTTCCGATTCGAAGGGGCCGTAGCCGAGGTAAGTCCACATCCACCCCTCGGCATCCAGCGCATTGGCGGCATGGAGGGAGGTGGCATGACGTACCGGATCCAGCTTCTCCAGGCGACAGAAGCGCCCCTTCATCGGTTCGCCGGAAGGCGAGGAAGGCGGCTGCCAATCGGGCACGGGGAAGCCGACCGGCTGCCCGAGGGCATTCAGGTCGTGGGAGGTGGGGACATGCGGAGCGGAGGTGGTCACGGGAGACTGATCCTCGAATAAACCCGTGTGTCCCGCAAGCCGCCGGAGAGATTCCGCCGGTCTTTTCGCAAGATCCCTTCCAGTTCGAAGCCCGCGCGCTCCGCCAATCTCCAACTCGCGACATTGAGTGTGTCGGTGGTCAGGAATACCCGCGTCGCCCCGAGCACCTCCAGTGCGTGATCGGCCAAGGCGCGCACGCCTTCCGTGATCAATCCCTTTCCCAAGAAACTACTACGTCCCCAGTAGCCGATCTCGAACTGCCGCAGCTCCCAATCCGCATCGTGGAGTCCGCTGCCCCCAACCAGCGTCCCGCCGTCCTTGAGAAAGAAGAACGCCATCAAGTCCTCATTGCGCAGGAACCTCTCATGCGCTCGGCAGCACGATGCCTCGGACTCCGCCGGAGTCCGTGGTGGTGTCACCCAGCCCAGCCAGGGCAAAAGCTGCTCCAGTGATTCCTTGATCGCCTCATTAAACACCGCACCATCCCCCGGCCGCGCGACGCGGATGATCAGGCGTTCGCTTTCGATTTGCTCGGGAAGGACGGACTCCATGAGTTCAAGGCCTTCCTAACACCCGTTTATGTCCGGGGCAATATTACGCATCCGGAACCTCTGCCCCGTGGTCGAGCCAGAGGCGGAATTGCTTGGTGAATTCCTCGTGGGTGAGGGGGGGGAGGGTGCGGCCGTCGCCGGGGTCCCAGCCCCAGAGGACGAGCTTGTCCTCGGCGATGTGGTGGAAGAGTTGCTCGAGGTCCTTGCCGCCGTTTTGTTTCGGGTCCTTGATCTGGGCGGCGAGTTCGGCGGGGGATTTGCCTTCGAAGACCATCGGCATGTCGGGCGGGGGGAGGTGCCAGTTGGGGTTGCCGGGCGGCATGTTCTCGCCGGGCAGGTTGGTGTGCTGGTGGCAGTTGGCGCACTTGAGTGCGTAGATTCCTTTGCCCTCGGGGCCGGCGGTGACGTTCATGTCGTGCGGATGGCTGTCGTCGCCTTGCAGGGGGGACTTGCCGGCGGGGTGGCAGTTCATGCAGCGCGGGTGCATGAGGACCTTGTAAACCTCGCGGAAGGCGGCCTTGGAGATGGCGGGGTCGGCTTTCTTCGGCTTCTCCTTCGGCTCATCCTGGGCTTGGGAGAAAGAGAACGCGGTGAGGGCGAGGGCGGACCCGCAGAGGATGGTGATGGTTTTCATGGCGGATAAGATTGTGCCGGGTGATCAGTGATCGGTGATCAGTGGAAGAGTGAGATTTGGGGAGGTGCAGAGTTTGGCGTTTCCCATGGAACCAAGGAGGGGCGGGACGCCCCTCCAACGGACTGGGGCAAGATGCCCCAGCTACTGTTTTCGCGGCGGGCTCTCAGGCATTGAGGCGGACGGGTAGCTCGCGGACGCGTTTGCCGGTGGCGGCGTGGATGGCGTTGCAGACGGCGGCGGCGAGAGGGGGGACGCCGCATTCGCCGGCTCCGCCCATCTTCTCGGTGCTGGGGACGATGTGGGTCTCGATGAGCGGGCTCTCGTGCATGCGGGCGACCTGGTAGTCGTGGTAGTTGCGTTGCTTGACCGCGCCTTTTTCGAAGGTGATCTCGCCGTGGAGGATGGCACCTAGGGCGAAGACGATGCCGGATTCCATCTGGGCCTTCACGCCATCGGGATTGACGGCGAGGCCGCAGTCGATGGCGCAGGTGACCTTGTGGACCTTGGGCGCGCCTTCCTTGGAGACGGAGACCTCGGCGACTTCGGCGACAGTGCTGCCGAAGCTTTCGTGCACGGCGATGCCGTGGAAGTGGCCATCGGGCAAGGGCTTGCCCCAGCCGGATTTCTCGGCAGCGAGATTGAGCGCGGCGAGGTGGCGCGGGTGGTCCTTGAGCAGGGTGCGGCGATACTCGACAGGGTCCTTGCCGGCGGCGTGCGCGAGTTCGTCGATGAGGCATTCCATGACGAAGCCGGTGTGGCTGTGGCCGACCGAGCGCCACCACAGGACGGGGATGCCGGGCTTGGGCGAATGCAGATCGACGCGGCGATTCGGAACGGACTTGAGGTAGGGCGAATCGGAAACGCCTTCGACCGAGGTGGCGTCGACGCCGTCCTTCACCATCATCGCTTCAAAGGGCGTGCCGGCCAGAATGGACTGGCCGACGAGGGTGTGCTTCCAGCCGACGGGCATACCGGATTCATCGAGCGTGATCGAGGCGCGGTGGAGGAAGGCGGGGCGATAGTAGCCGCCGCGCATGTCGTCCTCGCGGGTCCACATGACCTTGACCGCTTGCTTCACCGCCTTGGCGACATGGACGGCCTCGACGATGAAGTCGGAGACGGGATTGGCGCGGCGGCCGAAGCCTCCGCCGAGGAAGGTGGTGTGGATCTCGACCTGCGATGGCTCCACGCCAGCGGCCTTGGCGGCGAGCTGTTGGTCCATGGTTTGGAATTGCGTGCCGGCCCAGACCTCGCACTTGCCATCGGCGATGCGGGCGGTGGCATTGAGCGGCTCCATCGTCGCGTGGGCGAGGTAGGGGACGTAGTACTCGGCCTCGATGGTCTTGGTGCCTTTCGCGGAGGGCAGGTCACCGGCTTTCGCGGCGACGGCGCCTTCAGTCGCGGCGAGCTTGCGGAATTCTTCCAACAGGGCGGCGCTATCGAGCGCGGGGCCGGGGTTCCATGCGACCTTCAGCGCGTCTCGCCCGAGCTTGGCGGCCCAGAAGTGATCGGCCACCACGGCGACGCCGCTGGGAACTTGGACGACCTCGCGCACGCCGGGGACTTTCTTCGCGGCGGTGGCATCGAATGATTTAACCGAGCCACCGAAGCCCGGCGGGCGGGCGATGACGGCGGTGAGCAGGCCATTGAAATGGACATCGATGCCAAACTTCGCGGTGCCGTTGATCTTCTCCGGGCAGTCGAGGCGCTTGGTGCCCTTGCCGATGAGCTTCCAGTCCTTGGGGTCCTTGAGCGTGACTTTTTCGGGGATGGGAAGGCGCGCGGCTTCCTCGGCGAGTTCGCCATACGAGGCGCGCTTGTTGCCGGCGATGACGTTGCCATTCTCGGTGCGGCAATCGGCGGGCTTCACGCCGAACTTAGTGGCGGCGGCCTGGACGAGCAGCGCCTTGGCCATGGCACCGACCTGCCGGTAGCGGTCGAATTCGGAGTGAGTGGTGGTAGAACCGCCGGTCATCTGCATGCCGAAGGCGGTATGGGCATAGACGGGGGCGGTGGGGGCGTGCTCGGCGGAAACTTTCGACCAATCGGCATCGAGTTCCTCGGCGATGAGCATCGGCAGTGTGGTCCAGATGCCCTGGCCCATTTCGGCGTGGGCGAGGAGCACGGTCACGCGGCCATCGGTGCCGATGCGCAGGAAGGCATTTGGCGCGGGAAGCGGGCCGGGTTTGCCAGCGGGAGCACCGGCTTCAGCGGCAGCAGCGCGCTTGGGCAGCGGGACCACGAAACCAAGCACGAGTCCGCCGGTGGTGGCGAGGAAGCGGCGGCGGCCGAGGGGGGAGGCATTGGTGTCAGTGCTCGCGTTCACTTGGCACCTCCTTTCGCCTTCGCGTTCGTTTCCGCGGCGCGATGGATGGCGCAGCGGATGCGCTGGTAGGTGCCGCAGCGGCAGATGTTCCCGCTCATGGCGAGGTCGATGTCGTCGTCGGTGGGGTCGGCCTTTTCGCGCAGCAGCACGGCGGCGGACATGATCTGGCCGGATTGGCAGTAGCCACACTGCGGGACGTCCTCGGCGGTCCATGCTTCCTGCAAGGCCTTGCCGAAAGGATCGGCGGCCATGCCCTCGATGGTGGTGATGTTTTTCCCAAGGGCGCGGGAGACGGGCGTGACACAGGAGCGGATGGCCTCGCCATCGAGGTGGACGGTGCAGGCACCGCACTGGGCCATGCCGCAGCCGAATTTGGTGCCCGTGAGGTGCAGCAGGTCGCGCAGGACCCATAGCAGGGGCGTGGAGGGATCCGCGTCCACCGCGTGATCCTGTTGGTTCACTTTGAGGGAGATCATGGCAGGAAACTTTTCGGGAATCCGGCATGATGTACCCTCCGCGGGAGTTTGCCAGTGTTCAGTTTTTCGTTTTCGGGGAAAAGAGGGGATGTGCCGAGTGATCAGTGTTCAGTTGAAGAAGGGGCAGTGGAAAAGAGGGGCGTGGTCTGGGTGACGGTTTCGTCACCTTGGGTGCGCTGGGCGCCTTCCTGAGGGAGGGAAAGTGACCAGCAGCGGGTGCTGCGGAGGTTGCAGGCCTTTGAACACCACTCCATTGGGTGGCGGGGAAACTCACGAAATCCTTTGAAAGGTCACCTAGGGTTCGATAGGCCCTTACCCATGAACCCGGAAAAACCCAAGTGCCGGGGGATCGCACGGACCACTCTCCTGGTTTTGGCATGCTTGTGGGCGGGCTTCCCGCTTCGTGCATCCGGTCAGGCAGGTGGGCTGGATGCTCCCCAAGCGGTCGGTGCCTTTTTCAACAATGCCTTCCCGCAAGCGGCTCCGGGCTCCTCCAGCGGTTGGCAGGCGGTGAACGCGTTCCCGAACCTGACCTTCGTCGATCCGCTGTGGCTGACCGAGATCCCGGGGACAAACGAGTTCTTGCTGGTCGGGAAGAACGGTCAGCTCTGGCGCTTTGAGAACAATCCCGCCGTGACCCAGGCGCAGGCGGTGAAAGTGCTGGAATGGGCGGCCAATACCGAGACGGCGGACGACCAGGGATTCTACAGCCTGGCCTTTCATCCGGAATTCGGCCAAGCGGGTTCGCCGAACGCGAATTATGCGTATGTCTGCTACAGCCGCCGGACGGTCGTCGGGGTGGAAGACAGCAATCGCAGCTATTGGCGGGTCTCGCGGTTCACGTGGGAGCCGGAATTCGGGAGGCTGGATGCGGGAAGCGAGTTCGTGCTAATCAACCAGTATGACCGGTGCCGCTGGCACAATGGCGGCGCGATGTTCTTCGGAAATGACGGCTTCCTTTACATCAATTGTGGCGATGGCGGGGACAGTACCGAGGGCGGTGGTCTCACCGGCGCCGATGGCGCGCTGAGCCGGACGCAGAAGCTGAACGGGGGACTTTTCAGCGGGGTCTTCCGCATCGACGTGGACAACGACCCGGCGAAGTCGCACCCGATCCGCCGCCAGCCGCAAAGCCCGGCCAACAAGCCGGCGGGCTGGCCGGCGAGTGCCACCCAGGGCTATGGCATTCCCAATGACAATCCGTGGCTCGATACGGGTGGCTCGATCCTTGAGGAATACTGGTCGCTCGGCCTGCGCAGCCCGCACACGATGCACTACGACGCCGAGACCGGCGACATCTGGATCGGAGACGTGGGTGAAGGCGCGCGCGAGGAAATGACCCGTGCGCCGAAGGGCAGCAACGGTCAGTGGGGATTCCGCGAGGGCAATATCGCCGGGCCGGGTGCCGTGCCGGGAACGATGATCGGCACCAGCGAGCCGCCGCTGCTCGACTACAATCGCGCCACCGGCACCTGCATCATCGGTGGCATGCGCTATCGCGGCGCGAAGTGGTCCGAGCAGCTCGGGGGCAAGCTGCTCTATGCCGATCACGTACGCGGGCGCATCTGGACCGCCACGCTGGACAGCGGTGGCGGGGCACCAGTGATCGACGAAATCTTCAGCGGCTTGAAGACCGGCGGGAAAGTGGGGATCGCCAACTTTTGCACGGACTCCACGGGCGAGATCTACATGCCCATGGTCAATGGCACGGACCAGCCTGGCGGCACCATCTTCAAGCTGACCACGGCCGGCGTGGCGAATGAGCCGCCTGCGCTTCTTTCGCAGACCGGCGTCTTCTCCAATCTCGCGACCTTGACCACCGCGCCGGGAGTGGTGCCCTACAACGTGGCGAACCCACTGTGGTCCGATGCCGCGGCGAAGAAGCGCTGGATCATCCTGCCAAACAACGGCGTCCACGACAGTGCCGCGGAGAAAATCGTCTTCAGCGAGGAGGGAAACTGGACGTTCCCGGCCGGCACCGTCTTCGTGAAGCACTTCGAGGTGGCGCTGGATGAAGCCAATCCCGCGTCGGTGAAGCGGCTCGAGACACGCTTCCTGATCTGCACCGAGGGCGGCGGGAAGTACGGCGTGACCTACAAGTGGAATGCCGCGGGCACCGATGCCGAGCTTCTCACCAGCGGACTCGCGGAAAGCTATGACGTGACCCTTGCCGGCGGCGGTGTGGAGACGCGCAACTGGGACTATCCCTCGCGCGCCGATTGCCTGCTCTGCCACAATGACGCCGCGGGCCAAGCGCTCGGCGTGCGCACCCATGCGCTGAACAAGAACTTCCACTATGCTGCCACCGGTCGCGAGGCGAACCAGCTCGCGACCTTCAATGCGCTCGGCATGTTCGATGTGACGCTGACCGCGGCGCAGATCGAGGACTTTATTGAAGCCCGCGCGCTGGATGACGAGAGCGCGCCGATCGAGCACCGCGTGCGCTCGTATCTCGACTCGAATTGTTCGCACTGCCACCAACCGGGAGCGACGGTCTCGCACTTCGATGCGCGGCTTGGCACGCCGCTGAAGGTGCAGGGACTGATCAACGGCGTCATCCAGGGGCACTTCAATCTCGGCCCCGACGGCCGCTACATGAAGCCGGGCGATACGGACCTGTCCGCTGTCCATGTCCGCCTGGCAAATGTCGGGAATGGAGCCGCGATGCCGCCGCTGGCGAAGAACGTGGTGGATCAAGAGGCGGTGGACTTGTTGCAGGAGTATCTGGAAAGCCTGAGCGAGCCGGACTTCGTTCTGACCCCTCAGTCGCCGGTGGCTCGCTACGTCCGGCTGACCGCGACGTCGGCCGTGGCAAACGGCCCGTGGACCGCTGTCGGAGAATTTTCGATCTTGGATGGAAACGGGGCGCAGATTCCGATTTCGGAGGTGTCGGTACATGATTTCGACAGCCAGGAAGTGGTCGCCGAGGTCTCGCCAGCCACGCGAGCGATCGATGGTAACCCGGCAACCCATTGGCACACCGCGTACGCGAACAACAATGTGGATCCGATGCCGCATCACCTGACCATCGACGTGGGATCGATCCGGAGCATCGGCGGCTTCGTGTATGTCCCGCGGCAGGGGAGCCAGAATGGCCGCATCGCGAACTACCAGGTCCACTATAGCACTGATGCTGCGACTTGGATCCCCATGACTTCCGGCACGTGGGGAAATGACACGGTGACCAAGACCTACGACGCCTTGGTCGGTCACCGGAAGGCCCGCTGCGAGATTGCCGGACCATCGGGAACCGTGGGTGGGCCTTTCGATGTCACAGTGGTCTTCGACTACGATGTGACGGATTTCACGGAGAGCGATCTGCAAGTCGCCGGCGGCACGGTCACCGGGCTACGCGGCAAGGGTTACTACTATGTGGCTCGTATTTCGCCCACGGCGGCGGACGTGAGCGTCTCGGTTCCGGCAAATGCGGTGAATCCCGGGGGCTTCGGCAGCCGCGCGTCTGCCACGCTGGGGGTGGATTTCGCGGACACCGCGCCGCCGGTGCCGGTCTTCACCGGAGTGCCGGTGCAGGTGAGCGGTTCGTTCCAGGTGGGCCTGGAGTTTGGCGAGCTCGTGACCGGGCTGGATGCCGCCGACTTCAGGGTCTTCAATGGCACGCTCGGCAGCATCGTTCCCAATGGCAACGGCTACACGATCACGGTGACTCCGTCGGCCGCCAGTACGGTGGGATTGGAGTTGCGTGACGGGGCAGTGACCGATCTCTCCGCCAACCGGATGGGAGAGGGTGCCTTCATTTCGACGATGCGTGTGCCGTGGCAGCTCGCCCGCGATGCGGAGGAGGGGACCATCACTGGTGGCTTCGTCATCGAAGATCCGAACGCGACTGCGACCGGCGGGAGATGCCTGTGGGTGCCGCAGGGTAGCCGAAACAATGCGGTGACGCTCAATACCGCCCTAAAGGTGAGCTACAGCGTGATCATCCCACGGACCGGGGAGTATCTTGTCCACGGCCTGGTGAGAGCGGACGATGCGAGCAGCGATTCGTTTTTCATCGGCTTCGACGGCGGGACGCCGTCCGAGTGGCACACCAATCAAATCGCGGGGCAAGTGGGCACGGGGCAGTTCCATTGGGACGTGGCCAACAGCTCGCGGGCACCTGCGACTAACCCGACCATTTTCAACCTGACCGCCGGGGCTCACACGCTGGAGCTCTATGGTCGCGACGACGGGACGCGGATCGACCGCTTGGAAATCCGTCCGCTGCGCCCGTTGCCGCTGTGGAGCGGGAGTGGTCCGGCGCTGGTGATCGGCAGACCCTTCACCGCGACCCTGAGCTTTTCCGAGGCCGTCACCGGTCTCACTGCCGCGGATGTCTCCATCACCGGTGGACAGATCCTTTCCCTGACCGGCACGGGCGACACCTACTTCCTGCAGGTCCAGTCCAACGCCGCGACGGTCGCGCTGACGCTTCCCCAAAACGTTGTCCTCGACTCAGCGGGCAGCGGCAATCATGCGTCGGAAACCTACACCGTGGGCTTCCGGACGCCTTATGAGGATTGGGCACTGGACCACGAGACCAACGGCTCCGCGGCCTCACAGCTCGCGGACGAGGATGTCGATGGGATCGCCAAGCTGCTGGAGTTCGCCTTCAATCTCGACCCCGCGTCGTCGGATCGTGCGACCTATGATCCGGCCGTTATTCCGGGGGCGGGCCTGCCTCGAATGATTGTCGGCGAGGGGCCAGCGCTCTCGCTGCAGTACCTGCGGCGGAAGGGGGTGGCCGGCCTGAGTTACACGGCGCAATTCGGTTCGTCGCTGGATGATTTCGCGAATGCGACCGGCACGGCTGTAGTCGAGAGCATCGATGCTTCGTGGGAACGCGTGACGATCTTGGATAGCAGTGGTGGGGCCTCCCGCTTCGGGCGCGTGGTGGTGACCTTGGCCGCCCCGTGAGCACGGCGACGATGCCGTATATCGTGCGAAATACCCATTCATGCGGGGAACCCCCTGAGGGTTTTGTAGGGGAATCCCCAACTTGAAAGGTGATAAGGGGGTTTCTAATTGATGGCCGGTGGGGGTGGGGGGATAGCTGGACGCGTTCCTGCTCTCCCCCGCGTCTTGCGCTGACTCCCCCGAGTCGGCTTGCGCCGCAATCCCCCCTTGCGAATGAATTGGCTTTCCCTCCCTGTCCGTGGTGTCGCGGCTAGCCTTGCGGCGGCCGTGGTGACGGCTGGTGCCGCGATCCCTGAGTACGGGACCGCGCCGGTAATCAGCGAGTTCCTCGCGTCGAATGGCAGCGGCCTTACCGATCAGTTCGGCAGCCGCGAGGACTGGCTCGAGATTCACAATCCGACCAAGGCGGTGGTGAACCTGAACGGGTGGTATCTCACCGCGAATATCACCAACCTGAAGAAGTGGAAGATTCCCGCGGTGACGCTGCCCGCAGGCGGCTACATGGTGGTGTTCGCCTCGAATCGCGACCTGAAGGTCACGGCGAATCCGCTGCACACGAATTTCAAGCTCGGGGCCTCCGGCGAATACCTCGCGCTGGTGAAGCCGGATGGGACCACGGTGGTGTCGGAGTTCAATCCGACCTTTCCCGCCCAAGTCTCGGACATCTCGTATGGCCTTACGCCCGTGGCTGGCGAACCTTCGGTGCTGTTGGCGGCGGGCTCTCCGGCGGATGTGCTGGTGCCGTCCGGCACTCTTCCCACGAATTGGAAGCTGCCCACCTTCACGCCGGATGCGGCCTGGACGAATGGGCTCTCGGGCGTTGGCTTCGATGTTACGCCGGTGGCTGCGGGGGGGGCGAAGATCCTGTTCGTGGTGGATACCAACGCGACTGCCGCGGCGCGTGCCGGCGATGATTCCGTGGTGGCCCGCCTGACCAACACCTTCGGACACGTGGTCACCACTGTGGATGACAATGCGGTGCAGGCGACGAGCGCGACGGGGAAGGATCTGGTGCTGGTGTCATCTAGCGTGGTGGCCAGCGCGGTGAGCACCAAGCTCAAGGATGTGCCGGTGCCGGTGGTGAACTGGGAACGCGGCCTGACCGATGACTTCCTGTTAAGCGGCGTCGGCTCCGCAGTGACCTCCCAGAGCATTCACGTGACCACTGCCGGTTCCGCTCATCCGATGGGGGCGGGCTTTGTCCCGGGACCCCTGACCGTGCGCAACGCCTCCGGCACCCTGAATGCGGCCGATCTCTCCAACCTCGCAGAGGATGCCGTGGTCGTTGCGACGGCTGATGGCGGGAAGCCGGTCATCGTCGAAGTCGCGGCCGGGAAGAAGCTTCGCGGCACCGCGACCGCCCCGGCCGCCCGCATCCATACCTTTCTCGGCGATGACGGCGTGGCTGCGCTCAATGCGAACGGCCTGGCGCTTTTCGACGCCTGCATCCTCCATGCGCTGGGCGCTTTCGTGCCGCCGCCGCCGTACCAAAGTCTGATCGGCCACGATCTGACCGCGTCGATGCATGGAGTGAGGTCGTCCGCCTGCATGAGGTTCACCTTCGTGCCGGAGTCGGTCTCGCAGCTCCGCGCCATGCTGCTGAAGATGCGCTGCGACGATGGCTACGTGGCGTGGCTCAATGGCGTGGAGATTGCCCGTCGCAATGCTCCGTTGAGCTTGGCGTGGAATTCCGCGGCCACCGCGGCGGGTGTGGGCACGGACGTGGAGACGATCGACGTAAGTGGCCATCTTGACTTGCTGGTGGCAGGCTCGGTCAACGTGCTGGCCATCCAAGGGCTGAACCGTTCGGTGACGGACGATGATTTCCTCATCATGCCGGAACTGGTCGCCGCCACCGGGGTGACGACGAAGGAGGAATACTACACCAGCCCCACTCCCGCGGCAGCGAACCTGACGAGCACGCTCGGCATCGTGCCGGAGGTCGCCTTCAGTGCCGAGCGCGGCTACTTCAGCGGGCCGTTTTCCCTCACGCTATCGTCTGCGATGCCGGAGGCGCAGATCCGCTACACGCTGGATGGCACTGCTCCGACCGTGACGACGGGGCTGGTCTATACCGCGCCGATTCCCGTGACGACGACCACCACGGTCCGCGCCTGTGCCTACCGCACCGGCTACACCTCGCTGCGGCCGGAAACTCGGACCTACCTTTATCTGCCGGACATCATCCAGCAGCCGGCCACCATCGCGGGCTGGCCGAATCCGCAGATCAGCACCGGCGTCGTCAACAAGGTGCACGACTATGAGATGGACCCGACATTGACGGCGGATCCGGCTTTCCGCGAGGAGATGATCGAGGGCTTTTCCCAGATCCCGACGGTCTCGGTGGTGGTGAAAAAGTCCGACATGTGGACCTCGCTCGGGGAGGGCGGCTTCTACCGGGGCACCGACCTCGAGCGCGCCGCATCGGTCGAATACATCAATCCCGGGAATCCCGGCGAAAACACGCAGGCCGACTGCGGCATCCAAGGCCACAGCCACGACCGGATGAAGCGGTCGCTGCGCCTTTCCTTCAAGGCGGCCTACGGCGACAAGAAATTCGATTCCGCGATGTTCACGGGCGTGCCGTGGGGCGGCGCGAGCGGCAACCGAGAGGTGGACAACATCGTGCTGCGCGCCGGTAATAACCACAGCTTTGCGCGACACTGGAACCCGACGACGAGCACTTGCACGGAAGACGAATGGTATCGTGCCACGCAGATCGCGATGGGCCGGCCGGGTTCGCCGGGGCGCTACGTGCATCTTTTCATCAATGGCATTTACTGGGGCCTCTACAATGCGGTGCAGCGGCCGGATGCCGATTTTGCCGCCGGTTCGCTCGGTGGAGAGAAGGCCGATTGGTTCAGCGTGAACCACGGCGGGGTTCACGGCGGCGACAGCGCGCGCTGGGACTACCTGACGACCACGCTGACCGGGAAGAACATGGCGAATGCCGCGAACTACGCCGAGCTCGGCCAGTACGTCGATCTGCCTGCGTTCGTCGATTATCTGCTGTGCTCGTTTTACAGCGGCATGGACGACTGGCCGGCGAACAACTGGTGGGGCGGCAATCGTAACAATCCCGCCGGGCCATTCGAATTCTTCACCTGGGATGGCGAGACCGCGTGGGGCACCGGCAACGGCTCGAACCTGACGGCGTGGGTGCATCCGACCTTCCGCTCCGTCAACCCGATCTCCAGCGATGCGCCCGCCGTGAGGATCTGGCAAGCGGCCAGGGCGAATCCCGATTTCATCGCGATGATCGGAGACCGCCTGCACAAGCACCTCTCCGCGGGTGGTGCGCTCAGCACCACGGAGGCGGTCGATCGCTGGAACCGCATCAATAACCATGTGAAGGACGCGATCTATGCCGACTGCGCTCGCTGGGGCGATACGATGCAGGAGCCGCCGACGCGCCCGACCGTGGAATGGCAGAACGAGGTGGACCGCGTGCGCAACCTCATGCTCACGGGGACGGCGGCCGGCACGGGGACCACCGACAACGGGACAATCCTCAAGAACGCGATGCGCGTGCAGGGCTTCTTTCCCTCGATCAATCCACCGGCTTTCAGCCAGGAGGGCGGGGAGGTGCCGCAGGATTACCTGCTGGAGATGGTGAATCCGAATGCCACTGGCGTCATCTACTACACGCTGGACGGCACCGATCCGAGGAAGTCCGGCGGGGGAATCGCGCCATCCGCCGCCATCTACACGAGGCCGGTGGAGATCGACTACACGCTGGGGGTAAAAGCCCGCGTGAGGCAGGGCTCCACATGGAGCGCGCTGAACGAGCGGACTTTCATCTCGGAAGGCCCGGCTCCGCTGCGCGTGACCGAGATCATGTATCATCCCGCTCCGCCGAGTCCGGGAGAACTCGCCGAGGGCTTCGCCGATGGCGACGACTTCGAGTTCCTCGAGTTCCGCAACATTGGGACGCAGGGGCTCGACCTGACCGGCGCGACTTTCACCAGCGGACTGACGTTCACCTTCGGTGAAAAAATGCTGCCGCCGGGTGGCTCGGTGTTGCTGGTGAAGAACGCGGCGGCATTCGTCGCCCGCTACGACACGGGGATCGCGGTGGACGGGGTCTATGAAGGCTCTCTTGAGAATAGCGGCGAGCGCTTGCGCCTGAAGAGCGCTGCCGGGAACACGCTTTTCGACATTACCTACGACGACGCCTGGCACCCGGGGACCGATGGCGAAGGTCATTCGCTGGTGCCGGTGGATCCACTGGCCGCTCTTTCCGCATTCGAGTCCGCCGAAGGCTGGCGGCCGAGTTCAAATGTCCATGGTTCGCCTGGTGGCGCGGACCCTCCGCCGACGGTGGAGCCCCCGCACCTGACCTTCGAGCTGTGGCGGCAAGCGGTCTTTCCCCCGGAGCAGCTTGGCAACGAATTCATCAGCGGCGCGGAAGCGGATGCCGATGAAGACGGGCTGGCCAACGTGCTGGAATACGTGGTGGGGACAAATCCACTGGTGCCGCAGTCGGCTCGCGCTGGTGTGGAAGGCGGCGTCACCCGCGGCGCGCCGGACCTGGTCCGGACGGCGGGGGGATGGAGCCTGATCTTCTCACGGCGCAAGGAAATCGAGCTCACGGGTCTGACCGTGACGCCGCAATCCGGCCGCGAGCTGGACGATTGGGCTGCCCTGGAAGGTGAGCCTGTGATCCTCGACAGCGATGACGAGGTGGATGTCTTCGCCGTGGATATCCCGCCGGGCGAATCTCCCGCGGCCTTCTTCCGCCTGTGCGTGGGGGTCGCTCAACCTTGATTGGCCGGATCGCCAAGGCAGGAACGATTTAATCCAACGGAAACTCGCCGTCTTCGCCAATGCCTACCCACTTCAGCCGGCCGAAGGCGCGCAGGATCGCGGGGGCGAGTTCCTCGTCTTCATCTTCCGCGTGTTCGACGGTGGCGGAGCTGGTCAGCCCGCGCATCGACTCGATGCTGATGACCGTGCGTGACCCTTCGAAGTGAATCCAATCGCCCCAGTTCTTTGACTCGTGGCGCGGGTAGAGCTTCTCCTTGCGGAGCGCATCGACGACTTCCTTGATCGTGCAGGGTTCTTCGGACTCGGGCAGTTGCAGGACGGTTTCCATGTGCGGGCAGCGAGCGTGGACAGGATTGTTTGGGAATGGAAGCTTCACATTGTCGCGAATACAAGCCGGGTCTTTCTGGTGAAAATGCGGGCGGCTTTTCGTTGGCGTCACTTTGAGATTGCCACCGACAAAGTACCGGGGGGCCGGTGTTCAAGATGCAATGGGTAAGTTCTTAACGTTGCTCTTGCTTGCGGCGATTCTGAGTAGCCCTGCTGTGGCAAGCGGAAGTTTCTTCATCGGCGACATGGGGTCCACTTCATCAGCCCTCAAGATGTTCAAGCTGAATGCCGGGAGGTATCCGACGGAAGAGGAGGGCCTGATGGCGCTGATCGAGAAGCCCGCGACCTATCCGGAGAACAAGCGATGGCAGAGGATCATGGACCGGGTGCCGCATGATCCTTGGAATCGTCCCTACCAATACGCGGCGATTGGCGATTCAACGAAAATAGATCGGCCACCTTCGTGGACATTCGATGGCATGGGCCTCTACTCATTCGGTCCGGATGGCATCTCGAATTCGAAAGGGAACGACCCGGACGATTATAGTTCATGGGACGAGTCGTCCTGGGACAGGAGGTCTTCGTTTGAGCGTTGGAAGGATTCGCCCGCGGCTGGCGACACGGGGATAGCGATTGTTGCGGTGTTGGTGTGCGCCGGGTTGCTCCGCGTGTGGCACGTCAGGGCAAGCAACTGAGCGAGAAACTGGGAGCGCGGAATTTATTCCGCCTCTATTTGGTGTGGCCGGCTCGGGGGACCATTCGGGCGGAATGAATTCCGCGCTCCCAGTGGCCTCGTTACTTCGGCGATCTACTCGCGGATCGAGGCTTCGCAGAGACGCGCATAGAGACCGCCTTGGGCTAGCAGTTCATCGTGGCGGCCTTTCTCGACGAGGGCGCCGTCCTGGAGCACGCAGATGAGGTCCGCCTTGCGCACGGTGGAGAGGCGGTGCGCGATGACGAAGGAGGTGCGGTCGGCGCGCAGGGTCTCGAGCGCTTGCTGGACGAGGCGTTCGGTTTCGTTATCGAGCGCGGAGGTGGCCTCGTCTAACAAAAGGAGCGGAGGGTTCTTGAGGAGGGCGCGCGCGATGGAGAGCCGTTGCTTCTCACCGCCGGAGAAGCGCACACCGCGTTCGCCGGCGACCGTGTCGAGTTGCTCCGGCAGCTCGCGGACGAAGCGGGCGGCATTCGCATTCTCCAGCGCAAACCAGATCTCGTCGTCGGTGGCATCCGGCTTCGCAAGAAGCAGGTTCTCACGGAGGCTGCTGTTGAAGAGGAAGCTCTCCTGGGTGACGTAGCCGGTGTGGTCGCGGAGCCATTCCTTGGAGAGCGATTCGATCTCGTGGCCATCGAGCAGGATCTTGCCGCGGTCGGTTTCGTAGAAGCGGGTGAGCAGGTTGAGCACCGTGGATTTGCCCGCACCGGTGGGGCCGACCAAAGCTACGGTCATGCCGGGCTCGGCGATCAGGGAGATGCCCTGCACCGCGGTCGAATCGGTGTCGTAGGAAAAGCCGGCGTTCCTGAACTCGACGCGTCCGGCGAACTTGGCCGGGCGTTCGCCTTCGGTGAGGTTCATCTCATCCGGCAGGTCGAGGATGTCGAAGACGCGCTTCGCCGCCACCTTGCCACCGAGGAAGATCTGGGTGAGATTGTTGATCCGCGAAATGGGATCGAACAGGAACGGCCACGCCATGAGGAAGGCCATCACCGTGCCCTTGCTGACCGAGCCGTCGAGAAACCATAGGGCACCGCAGCCGAGCATGAGGATGATGCCTGACTCGGCCAGCAGCGAGACGCCGGGCCAAACGATGGCCTGGCCTTTCATGACGCGCATGTGCTTCTCGCCCACGCGGCGGCTGGCGGCATCGAAGCGGTTGAGCGCCTCGGGTTCCACGGTGTAGGCCTTGATCTGGCGAATGCCGGCGAGGTTGTCGTGGAGCAGCGCATTCAGATCGGCGGAGGCTTCGGACGATTCACGCCAGCGGGGCTCGGCGCGCCGCGAGTAGATCGTGGTGATGAGTCCGATGATTGGCAGCGGTGCAAGCGTGACCAAGGTGAGCTGCCAACTGTTATAAAACATCCAGCCGGCCATGATGGCGAACTGGAGGACGGCGGGAATGGCCTGGTCGATCGTCTCCACGATCACGCGGTCGGTGGTCGGCACGTCGCTCGCCACGCGCGACATGATTTCGCCTGACGAGTTCGTATCGAACCACTTGATCGGCAGCCGCTGGAGCTTGTTGTAGAGCGCGGTGCGCAGATCGTGGATCAGGCGCTGCTCCATGGCGTTGTTGCCGTAGGTGCGCAGCGTGAAAAGAACCTGACGCAGGAAGATGGCCCCGATGCCAAAGGCCCCGGTCTGGAAGAGCAGGTCGCGGCGGCCCTTGTCCATCACCTCGTCCACCAGCACTTTGGTGACCGTTGGCAGCACCAGCACCAGCACCGTGCAGACGACCGCCATCAGGAGGGAGATGAGCGCTCGCCACGGGTAGGCGAGGGCGAGTTTGAAGACGCGCAGCAAAACGCTCATAGCATCAAGAAGCCTGAGGAGGAAGAGGAAGCAAGCGAAGCCTTCGTTCCGCTACTCGCCATCGTATCCCGCGTCGAGGCGGTGGCGATAGCTTTCGACTGCTTGGGTCCAGGTCGCGTGGATGCCTTCCGCCGGGCGCAGCCAGACGGCGCGGTGGAGCATCAGCATGCCGGGCGCGTCGTAGAGGAGTTCGCTTTGCTCCGGCTTGGACAGTGTCTGCCAGCCATCCATCAGGCAGCGCTCGACGACGGCTTCTTGCCCGGACGTCATCTCGCCGGGCTCTAGCAGGGAAACGTGGACGCCATTGACGTAGGGGTCCACCACTGCGGCGATCACACCGTGGCGTCCGGGAGCCGTGGCATCCAGCGCGGGATCGACCGAGGCCTTCGCTACATCGGCGAGCTTGAGGACGTCCGGCGGGTTGAGTTCTTCCGGCGTGGCGAGGATCTTGTTCCTGAGCAGGGCCTTTCCCCAACGCGCCCGGCTGGTCCACACGGAGACCGGGATGCTGAGGATCAAGCCTAGCAGGATGGGCGACATCCACGCGGCGAAGACCGGGCTGATGTACCAGGCGAGTGCCGCCCAACAGAGGCCGAGGATCGTGGGCATGGCATGGACGGTGGCCGCCTCGCTCCAAGAGGTGCCGTCGGTCTCGCGGTTCTGGCTGCCCCAGCCGACGGCGTGGCCGAGCACGATGCTGGCGACGATCATGGTGTGAGCGACCATCACGCAAGGCGCGAGCAGCATGGAAAGGATCGTTTCCAGCAGCGAGCCGATCACCAGCGGGAACATGCCGCCGAATGATCGCCGCACCCGCGGGACGAGGATGGCCCCGATGACCGCGAGGATCTTCGGCAGGAAGAGCAGCGAGAAAATGAAGACGGTAAGGATCAGGCTCTGGGTATTCCCATCGATCTTCAGCCAGCGGTCCACCGGGGTGCCGTCGAAGGGCAGGTTGCTCAGTTGGCTCCCGGCGCGGTCCCAGGCGATCCAAGTGCCGAAGATGAGGAACAGGAACCACAGCGGGCTGCCGAGGTAGGCCATGATGCCCATGAAAAGGTGGGCGCGAACGGTCAGCGGCAGCTTGCGGGCGAAGATCAGCCACAGGTGCTGGAGATTGCCCTGGCACCAGCGGCGGTCGCGCTTGAGGTGGTCGATCAGGGTCGGCGGGGCTTCCTCGTAGGTGCCCTCGATGTCCCAGGCGAGCCAGACTTCCCAGCCCTGCGAGACCATCAGCGCGGACTCCACGAAGTCGTGGCTGAGGATCTTGCCGCCGAAGGGTTCGCGACCGGGAAGGTCGGGCAGCTCGCAGAAATCCGAGAAGGGCTTCACGCGGATCAGCGCGTTGTGACCCCAGTAGCTGCCACCGCCGAGCTGCCACCAGTTCAGCCCGCGGATGAAGAGCGGACCGTAGAGCCGCATCGCGAACTGTTGGAGGCGGGTGAAGATCGAGGAGCCGCGGATCAGCTTGGGCGGGGTCTGTAGGATGCCGAGATTCGGATACGCTTCCATCACGCGGGTCATCTTGAGGATGTCCCCGCCGTCCATGAGGCTGTCCGCATCCAGCACCACCATGGCTTCGTAACCGCCCCCCCAGGTGCGGACGAAGTCGCCGATGTTGCCGGCCTTGCGGTTCGAGTTGATCTTACGACGCCTGTAGTAGATGCGGCCGAAGCCGCCGAGCTTGCGGCAGAGGTTCGTCCACGCGGTTTCCTCCAGCACCCACAGGTCGAGGTCGCGGGTATCGCTGAGGATGAAAAAGTCGAAGGACTCCAGATGGCCGGTGGCCTCGATCGACCGGTAGATTGCCTCGATGCGGGCGCAGAAGCGGCTGCTGTCCTCGTTGTAAACCGGCATCACCACCGCGTAGCGGCGGGTGAGGGGAGCGTCGCCCGCCTCCTCGGCGAGCTTGGTGATGCGCACCGCCTGCTTCTTTCCTAGCAGGATGTCCCAAGCGCCGAAGATGGCATGGAACGAACCAAGCACGAGCAGCCCATTCAGGATGAAGAAGACGATCAGCAGCAGCCCGTGGGCGCGGTGCAGTCCCATCCGCTCGAAGATGGTGTAGAGCCAGTAGGTCGCGGCGATATTGACCACGACCACGCTACCGAAGAACACCAGCCGCCGCAGCCCCGCCCGGAACGGGTTGAAAAACGGGCGGACCTGCTTGGGCGAATCTGGGGAGGTCTCGGCCATCACTCAAAAAAGAAGAACCACAGGGTGGCCCCGACCAGCGCCAGCAGGAATAGGGCGAACATTCTCCGCACGATCGGACGGCGGTCCATGGTTTCCCACCACTGGGCGGCACCCTCGCCGATCACATTCAATTCAAGCGGCTGGGGCAGCATGGTAAGCTGGGCGAACTGGGGACCGGCGGCGAGGTAGGACTTGCGCATCGCCTCGGTGAATGCCGGCGGCCATGGCTGCGGGGTGAGGAAGACGCCCTGCCACTTTCCCGGCATGTCGGCGAGCAGCAGCGCGAGACGACCGCGGGCGGCGAGGCGGCGGTGTTCCAGCGGCTCCTCCAGCACTTCCTGGGTCCAGCTCGCGATTTCTGTGAGGGTCTCCTCCATCGCCAGCACGCGGGCCGGGACGCCGGGTTCCCTCGCACCGCGGGCGGAGGCACGCCACAGGATCGCGCGCACCAATTCGGCGACCAGCAGGCGGTTGCGCAGCCGCAGCGCCTGCAGATAGGCCTCCACCGCCGCGTAGGCTTCTTCCCACTCCGAAAGCTCGGATTCGCTCAGCGGCCGCAGCGTTTCTAGGGGATGATGCGGTAGGCCCATGTCTCTGTCAGGAAATCCTCGCCTTTTTTCAGGCTGCAACGCAACTCCTGCGGCCCCACGTCCGCGAGTTTTCCGCCCTCCGCGGCGGGGGCGATCTGGAAGGCAACCCTCCAGCGGCCTTCAGGTAGCGGCTGAACTGCGGTGCCTTGGATCTTGATCTTGGTGCCGGCCTCGCCGAGCGCGGTGATGACGGCCACGGGCGGATCGCCTTCCCATTTCTCCAGAGGGCCGCCAGCGAACTCGATCGCCATGGTCCGCTGCTCCGGCTGCCAGTCGTGCAGGCCGGTGCGGGTCGCCACCACGCGGCCACCCGCGTCAGCGGGATCTTCCGCCATGGTCCAGTGCTGCTTGTAGGTGAATTCGATGCGCTCGCCGGGCTCCGGGATGTGCGAGGGCTCCCACATCGCCACGGTGTTGTCGGCGAGCTCATTGTGGGTGGGGATTTCCATCAGGACCACTTTTCCCGAGCCCCAATCGCTGGTCGGCTCGATCCACAGGGAAGGCCGTTTTTCGTAAGCCGCTTCGCCATCCTCGTAGGCGGCGAACCGGCGGTCGCGCTGGAGCAGGCCGAAGCCGCCGCACTTTTCCATCGGGAAGACGCTGAACTCGAGCCGGCCGGTGTCGTTGGAAATCGGTCGCCAGATGCGCTCGCCGCTGCCCATCCGGATCGCCAGCCCGTCCGAATCGTGGACTTCCGGGCGGAAGTCATCGAAGCGGCGGCGCGAATTCTCGCCAAACCAGAACATGCTGGACATGGGGGCGAGGGCGAGGCGCTTCACCGCCTGCCGCGCGTAGAGCGCGGCACGGACCGTCACGACCGTATTGTCGCCGGGCTGGATGATGAACCCGTAGGCCCCGGTGTACGATGGCCCGTCGAGCACCGCGAATAGCATCGACGCCTTGTCCTCCGGGACCGGCTTGCGCATCCAGAAGTCGCGGAAGCGCGGGAATTCCTCCTGTGTGCCTTCAATCCCCGTGTTCACCGCGATGCCGCGGGCGGAGATCCCATAGTGCTGGTTCTTGCCGAGCGCCCGCCAATAGCTGGCGCCCTGGAAGACGGCCAGCTCGTCGAAGTAGTCCGGCCGGTTGAGCGGGTGGTGGAGCCGCACCCCGGCGTAGCCCGCGTCCGGCGGCAGGTCGCCGCGCTGGCCGACCAGCGAGCCGTAATTGAAAAAGGCGTCGGTCAGCCGGATCCGCTGAACGTGGGTATCGGTGTATTCATGCACCCCCACCGGCTCGCGGAACAGGTAGCCGGGATGGAACAGCATGGCCCGGAAAGGCAGGTTCTCCGCCGCCCACAGCGCCCGCTCCGGCACGAAGCGGATGTCGCGATACTGGTCGTAGGAGAGGTTCTTCATCCAGTCCGGCAGCGCTTCCTTGTTCGGAGCGGCGTACGGCTGGGCGGCCAGTTCGCGGGCGCGCTGGTCGATCTTCTCGAAGGTGATATCCTCGCGCTCCCAATCCTGCCCGGAGGCGAGCGGGGCCAGGATCAGCGCGGCCGTTAGATGGGTTATGCGTTGAAGCACAAGCCAGCGGATATCCGGTCGCGGGTTTCTGTCAATCCGCGGTTGTGGGACGGCCTGTAAGACTTTGGGAAAACCCGCGTAACGGCGCGTTGCTTTCCGCGATGGGATGGGCATGGTAGCTGGCTTTGACGCTCCGGCATGATCTTCTGGATCTCTCCCGAGACCTTTGCCAAGAATGGCTCCTGCAATCATCGGCATTTTTTTACCGGGAGAGTGCGAGACCGCACTGAATCGCAGCTTCGAGGGAAGCCTCAAAAGATTTATCGCTTCTCAAGGCTCCTTAAGAATTCATTTGCACGCCGCTCTTCCTCTTTCATTGTGCCTCTCATCATTTCGATAGACTCTTCGGCGAGCGCATCGGCGGCGGCGGCCGGAAAAATTGCGGCGTGGCGGGCCTTCACTTTCTCCAGCTTGTCTTTTTGCTCACGCAGAGTTTCGGTGCGAACCGCGACTTCGCCAGCGGCAGTTGCTTCGCCCAAGGCAATCTCAGCTTGTGCATATTCGTATGCCGCGTCCCTAATTTCCCGATCGGCGGCTGTGATTTCGGAGGCTGAGGGCGGGGGCTGGGGCCGCTTGCAGGCTCCTATGACAACAAAGGAGACGAGAAAGACTAAAAATCGCATTCGGAAATGCTGGATAGCACTGCATTGAAGATCCGGCCATCGCATTTTCTTCCTTTTTTACAGGGCCTTTCGTTTGAATCGATCGACACCACTACCGGGTGTCCGACGAAGGATGTTAGTCCTGCGGATGGGATGCCTTTACGCCTGAAATGACGAGATACTGAGCCCTACCGCGCGCTAGGAGTAAGCGCGAATCCCTTGGTCTTGTTGGAAATCCGCCGCTTCTGGCGGATGCTGGCGCATGGATCTGGTTTCCTCGCAGCCCTTCTGGCTTCTCAAAAATGGCCTGCCGGAACTCTACCCTCCTTTGGAAAGGGACGAACGCTGCGATGTGGCGGTGATCGGCGCGGGGATCACGGGGGCGCTGATGGCGGAAAAGCTGACCAGCGCGGGGCACAAGGTGATCGTGCTCGATCGCCGGGACGTGGCGACGGGGAGCACCAGCGCGAGCACGGCGCTGCTTCAGTATGAGATCGATCGCCACCTGATCGAGCTTGAGGAGCAGTATGGCGAAGAACTCGCCCGCACCGCCTACCTCGCGTGCTACGAGAGCGTCTCCCTGCTGGAGGAGCGGGTGAAGCGGCTGGGGCTCGATGACTCTGGCTTCGTGAGCCGGGACAGCATCTATCTCGCCTCGCGCCCGCGTGACGCCAAGGTGTTGGAGGCGGAGGCGGCGGCTCGCGAGCGTGCCGGGATTCCCGTGGAGATCTGGCACCGGGCGGATCTGCTGGATCGACTGGCCGTGGACCGGTCTTGTGCCCTGCACTCCACCCGCGGGGCGCAGGTCGATCCCTACCTGCTGGCGCATGGGCTTCTGGAGGAGGTGGTGAAGCGTGGCAGCGGCGTTTACGACCGCACCGCCGTCAGTTCGGTGGAGGTCACCCGCAGCGGGGTCACCCTGCGCACCGACCGCGGGCCGGTGGTGCGGGCCAAGCGATTGGTGGTCGCGGCGGGCTACGAGGCCGGGAAATTCATCGACCTGCGGGGGCGGGTGGATCTCAACAGCAGCTTTGCGATCGCCAGCGAACCTTTGGCAGCGGGCGCCGGATGGTGGCGCGGCGCCATGATCTGGGAGAGTTCGCGACCGTATCTCTACTGCCGCGAGGTCAGCGACGGGAGGATTTTGGTGGGCGGGGACGACGTCCCATTCCGCACGCCGGCAGCCCGCGACGCGATGATTAAGGCGAAGGCGAGCCGCTTGGAGCGGCGTTTCCGCAGGATGATGCCAGCGCTGGAGTGGGAACCGGCCTTCTCGTGGGCCGGCACCTTTGCGGAGACCCGCGATGGCTTGGCGTATATCGGGAGCTGCCGGGATCATCCCTTGTGCTACTTCGCGCTGGGGTTCGGCGGAAACGGCATCGTCTTCTCCGTGATCGCGGCGGAGATCATCTGCGACGACTTGGTGGGGAAGGTGCACCCGTGGGCCAAGGCGTTCCGATTTGACCGGTGAGATCGTCATCCTACCGCGCGATTTGCAGGGGTTGGACTCAAACTGCATCGCCTCCCACGTGATCCAGATGGCTTCCGGCGAGCAATGGGATGACCAGGGTTCGTTTATGGCGCTTGGCACCTTTGCTGCGAGGGGGGTGTTAGCATGAACGATCCCTTTCCTTCGAATCCATCTCAAGCACCCGTGCCGCCCCTGTTCGATCAGGCGGGCTCGGTGGAGCGCGAATCGCCCGGAGAAGCTGCTGCACGCGCGGATACTTCCGCCCGAATTGCCAGCGTGAGGGAAGGCCGCGATCCTAGCGTGCCTCCTGTTTGCCAATCGATGACCCGCTTTGTGAAGGAGCATCCTGTCCTCTCCGTCGGCCTTGCCTTCGGGCTCGGCATCGTGGCGGGGAGTTGCGCTGCGACGATGGACACTTGAAGTCGCGGTGCCTTATCCCTGAAGAAGGGATTGGGCTCCCTCGATGTAAATTTCGGTGCCGGTGATGTGGGCTGACGCGTCGGAGGCAAGGAAGGCAATCAACTGGGCGACTTGTTCCGGCCGGCCCGGTCCGCCGCCCGTCAGTGGCACATCGCCATCCGGGAATTCCACCGGGAGATGCAAGTCTTGTAGGCCGCGTCGCTCGGTGCTGTCGTCGATGTTGGTCTCGATCGCACCGGGACACACCGCGTTGACGCGGATCTTGTCCTTGGCGAGTTCGAGGGCGGTCATTTTGCAGAAGGCCACCTGCGCGGCCTTCGAGCACGAGTAGGCCGTGGCCCCGGAGTTGCTGAAGACGCGGGTGCCATTGATGGAGGAGATCACGATCACGGAGCCGCCGCGGCGTTTCAGGAAGGGCAGGGCGAGCTTCACGGTGAGGAAGGTGCCGCGGAGATTGATGCCGATGGTGGTGTTCCACTCATCGACTTCCAGCTCCTCGAGCGGCGCCCACACGCCGTTGATGCCAGCATTGGCCACCACGATGTCGATGCCGCCGAATTTCCCCCCGATAGCTTGGATGGCGTCCGCCATTTCGGTGGCATCGCTTACGTCGGCGGCCACACAGTAGACCTTGTGCTCGGCGCCGAAGGACATCTCCTCAGCCGCTTTCTCCAGATCACTGAGGTCTCGACCAATGATCGCGACTCGCGCTCCCGCTTGGGCGAACAAGGCCGCGGCGGCCTTGCCAATTCCCGAGCCTCCACCGGTGATCACCGCTGACTTGTCGCGAAAATCGAAGCTGACGTTTTTGCTCATCGGTTTGCAGTCTTGCAGAACCCGTGCCCTCTCAAGGTGCTGGTCATTCCCGGGTCATGGTCGGCTCTTATTCCTCCCAGCGGTCGCGCCACTTGGCCGCGCCTTCCGGTGTCACCAGCCGGCGGCGCACCACGCGGTTCTCGCGCTGCGGGGTTTCAATCTCGCCCCCGGGGAAGATCACGTATTTGTAGCCGATTGCAGAGCCTGCTGAGGCCTCGAAGGGGATCTCGCCGAACCACGTGTTCGAATTAATGCAGTCGAGGTGATAGGCTCCTCGGAGATCCCATTGCCCCAATTCCTCGCAATCGCCGATCACGGCGAGCCGATCGCCGGGTTTCGTCGGAGCACCATTGATCTGGAGTCGGATCACAGCCTTCGCTTCCACTGGATTTCCGCGGATGGCGAAGACCCGCGCGGATTGCTCGGGAAGCTCCACGGTTGCGCGGCCGTCTTGCAAATGGAGTGTCTCGCCGGAAAGCAGGCAGGTGTGGTCGCCGTCGGGCAGCTCCAGCCCCTCCAAGTCAAGCTGGCGCGCCGGACCTTTATTCAACATCACCAGGCAACGCGAATCCCGGTAGCAGCGCGTGAAAACGTAGGAGTCGGCATCCACCCATTTCGGCCAGTTGTTACCGAGTTGCACGGCTTGGTTATTCCGGCGCTCCCCGGCAAGAATGCCGATGATGCGGGTCGCTTCCGTCGGCTCCCACGCATTCATCATCGGGCGGTTGTAGGGGTCGTCCCCGCCATCGGTGTCATCGTGAAGATACTGCTCGCAGCCATAGTAGAGGCAGGGAATGCCGCGGGTGGTGAGGAGCAGGACGAGCGCGAGTTCCAGCAGCCGGTCGGATACCCCGAGCGATTGCAGGCGGGGCATGTCGTGATTCTCGAAGAACGTCACCAACTCGGTGGCTCCGGCGTAGTGACCGTCGAGATCGAAGATCCTCTGGACGCAGGTGAAGCCGTCCCCGGCACCCGTGAAGCACTCGCGGACGGCCTGGCAGAAGCCGAAGTCGAGGAGCGACATGCCGGCTTTGTTGGCGAACTCGACCGAGGTTGCGTTATCGGGGCTGTTGTAAATCCATTCGCCGAAGCGGAACACGTTTGGATTGGCCACGCTGATGTCGGAGGTGAATTCCTGCCAGAACCACAAGGGCATGTGCTTCACGGTATCGATGCGGATCGCGTCGATTCCCTTGCCAATCCAGAGCTTAATCGCTTCCTTGATGTGGTTGCGGTAGAGGATGTTGTTTTCGTTGAACGTGGCTAGCCCGGCGAGTTCGCAGTTCTGCACCTGCCAGTCATCGCTCCAGTCGGTGACCTCGCCATAGTGGTGGTACCAGTGGGCCTGATCGTTGTCGAAGTCGGCGATGAGCTTGCCATCGTCGTAGAGCTTTCCCTTGCCGCGCTCGGTGGCGGGGGAGCTGTGATTGCAAACGATATCGAGCACGAACTTCATATCGCGTGCGTGCAGGTTCTTCAGCAGCTTGTCGAAGGTGGTGTCGTCGCGGGTGAAGAGGCGCTTTTCGTTGGGATGATTCATCCAGCGCGGGTTGATGCGCTTGAAGTCGCGCGTCCAGTATCCGTGGATAGGAGCCCGGGGCACGTCGCCGAGGGCCATCGCCTCGACTTGGTCGAAGAGCGGAGTGGTCCAGACGGACGAGATTCCGAAGGAGTGCAGGTAGTCGAGCCTGTCCATCAGTCCCTGGAGATCCCCGCCCCAGTACTTGTGCCAATCCTGGCGAGAGGCGTCGAACATTTCATCGTCTTCGCGGTCCTTGCCGGGATTTCCCTCGGCGAAACGATCGAGCACCAAAAAGTAGATGGTTTCAGCTCGGAATTCCACGTCGGAGCCGGCGAGCACCCCGAGGTCGATAGTTGATTCAGGCATAAGGTGCCCGCCATTTTGCAAATCGCATGCCCGGGACTTTTCCCCGGTGTGATGAGGAAAGGAGGCGGCGGGATGGCTTCTTGTGGAAGCAAAATGCAATCATCCCTGCCGACTTCTGCATGCCGGTGAAGGTTCCCGTCCCGGGGAATGCGTGGCGGGCCGGGGGGAGGGCAGGCAAAGCGGCGGCACGTCTTCCGCTATTGCTGTCCGGGCGTCGCGCGCGACTGTGCCGGAATCTTCCCCACCCACTCCTCTTCATCATGAATGCGATCGATCAACCACCGAAACATTGTTCCCAGCCTTCGGAATGCGAACCGGGAGATTGGGTCGAGCCGCAGGACGTGCCGGACTGGCCTGAAGACGCCGAGATCCACGCCTATGTCCTGCCCGGCCAAGTGATGGTGCAGCCCATGCAGCAACTGCCGGCGACGGTGCCCCTCATGAGCTGGACCTTTCACCGCGAGCGCGTGCCCGGCGACTCGGGGTCGGAGGTGACGGTTTGGGTCCGCCAGGCATGAACGCTTCCGAGTAACTCCAAGCATGAATACCACGGTATTGGATAAACCAAGAGCCGGGCTGCTGGTTCCGGTTTACGCACTGCGGCGCAGCCACGACCTCGGCATCGGCGACACCGCGGCGGTGGTGGAAGCGATCGACTTTGCCGCCGCGCACGGCTTCTCCGTGCTGCAGTTGCTGCCGGTTCACGAAACCTTCGGCGACCATAGTCCTTACAATCCGATCAGCTCACGGGCACTCTCGCCGGCGCTGCTCACGCTCGCGCCCAATGAGGTGCCGGGCTTGACGCACGCGATGCTGGAGCAGGCCGCGCCGGAGTCCTGGCTGCTGCAGCTCCGCAGCGGGAATGTCCGCCAGCAGGCGGTGCACGCGCTCAAAACCCACATCCTGCTGGATGCGTACTTTCAATTCCGGGAGCTGGAATCACCGGAGTCTCAGGCGGAGTTCGCGGAGTTTCGCCAGAGGCAGGCAAGCTGGCTCGATGGCTACACGCTGTTCCGCCTGCTGGTCCGCGAGTATGAAGGAAACACGGAGTGGGCGGATTGGCGGCCGGAGCACCGCAGCTACGAAAGTGCGGCAGCGTGGTTGCTCCAGCACCCTGCGCGGGAAAGCTTGGAGTCCCTGCGCGCGGGCTTCGCCTTCATCCAATGGATCGCATGGCGGCAATGGAAGGCGGTGCGCGCTCACGCAGAAATCAAAGGCGTGAGGATTATGGCCGAGATGTCCTTCGGCGTGGGCCTCAACAGCGCCGACGTCTGGGCAAACCCGTCGCTCTTCGACACCGACTGGAGCCTCGGCACCCGCCCGCTTGCTCACTTCGACACCACGCAGGATGCCCGCCAGTGGGGCCAGAACTGGGGACTTCCCGCCTACCGATGGGAGAACCATCGCTCAAGCGGCTTCGCGTGGCTGCGCGGTCGTATTGCATGGCAAAGGGAGTTCTTCCACGCCTGCCGGCTCGATCACCTGCGTGGCTACTTCCGCGCCTACATGTTCCCTTGGCCTGGCGGCGCACGTCATGTCGAATTCTCCGCGCTCACCGAGCAACAGGCCGCGGAACGCACCGGGGGCTTGCTGCCACGCTTCGTGCCGGGACCGGACGACGAGCCTGCTGCCGCCGGCATGAACGAACTCCAGGGACGGGAAATCATCGGTCACTTGATCGAGGCTGCCGGCGAGATGGACTTGGTCGCCGAGATCATGGGGGAAATGCCGGACTACATGCACCGCACGCTCGAGGATCTCCAGCTCGCCAATCTCTCGTTTCCCCAACTGCTGAGGAATCCCGATGGTGCGATCATCCCGCCATCGCAATTCCGCGAGCTGAGCCTGGTGACTTACGCCAATCACGACAACGCGCCGCTGGCATCCCTCTATGTGCAGGCCCAGGCAGAGCCGGACAGCCGCACGGCGGAGGATGTCGGGGCATTGCTTGAATTCGCGGGATGGAACGGCCCGTGGCCCGCGGCGTTGGATGACGAGTTGCTCGGGAAACTGCAGAAGGGCCTGTTAGAGACGCGGGGGCGTCTGGCGGTCTTGATGGCGAGCGATCTCCTCGGCGTGCCACTGCGATTCAATCTGCCGGGCAGCTACGGTCGTGGAACGTGGAGCGATCGCCTGGAGCAGCCGCTCGCGGAACTCGTCCGCCATCCGGTCTATGGTCCTCGGATCGCGCGGGTCGCCGCCTGGATCGATGAAAGCGGGAGGAATGGCGCGACCGAAGGCTCTCCGTGAGCAAAGAAGTGAGCCGGGCGAAAAACTTTGTCCTGATCGAAGTCGTGAGAAGTTCGATCATGTAGGACTCGGAATCGTCCGGCTCTGGAAAGACATTCGCACTGAAGCTCGATGGCGCAAACGGAATGTGCGGGGAAAAATGGCAAAGCCGGAATGCCGCCTGCTAGGAAGGTGAGCATGAAGGCCAAGCCCGCCACGGATGATCGCAATCTCGTCGCTCACGAAGAGGCCGCGAACGAGGTTGCGGAGTTGAGGAGGAAAGGTGTCCACTGCCACATTGAGGAGACCGCTGATGGTCCGTCGCCGGTGCATGTGGTGGAGGATTCGAATCCGGACGAGTCTGCCACAAAGGCATTCCCGAGGCCACGACAGTGACCCCGGGAAGAGAGGCAGGTTTGTTGCCTTAATCCACCGGGGGTGCCTCGGCAGCGGGCTTGGGAGCGGCGACGCCGGGTTGCTTGCCGGCAAACGCTTCCTTCAAATTCTCCGCAGCGAATCCCATGGCTTCGCCTGCCTTGTCCACGACCGCGCCCATGCCGAAGAATTCATGGGTGACGCCTTCGAAGTTACGGCGCTCCACCGGGACGCCGTCCTTTTCAAGCTTGTTGGCCAAGGCTTCTCCTTCTGATCGCAGCGGGTCGATGTCTGCAGTGATCACCGTGGTGGATGGCAGACCTTTCAGACTCTCCGCGGCCAGCAGGTTGATCTGGTGGTTCTTCCAATCTTCCTGCTTCGATAGGGTGTGGTCGAAGAACCACTTCATCAGCGCGGCATTCAGCGGCTTGGCGTCGGCATGCTGCCGGTAGGATTCGGAGGACATCGAGGTGTCCGCCACCGGATAGACGAGGACTTGGTGCACCGGCATCTGCATGCCCTTGTCCTGAGCCATCATGGAAAGCGCGACGGCCATGTTGCCACCCGCGCTTTCTCCAACGACGGCAATGCGTGAGGCGTCGCCGCCCCAGCGCCCAGCGTTCTTCATCGCCCACTGGTAGGCGCCGAAGACGTCCTCATGCGCCGCCGGGAACTTGTGCTCGGGTGCTTGGCGATAGTGGGTGGAAATCACCAGCGCGTTGGTGGCATTGCATAGGGCGCGAGGAGTGGCGTCGTAGGTGTCCAGATCGGCGATCACCCAACCGCCGCCGTGGATGTAGAGGATGACGGGATGCGGGCCGTCGCCTTCCGGCTTGTAGATGCGTCCTTTCACATCGTGGCCGGTGAGTTCGAGGTCGATGTCGTCGACCTTGGCGACCTCTTCCGGCCCCTTCTTGTCCTGCTTTCCCATCACTTTCCTGACTGCGTTGGCCGGCGTCGGTTGTTCGCGGGCGTCTTCGGGTTTCAGGGAAACAAGGGGCTTCCCTCCCAGCGCGGCGAGCTCATCGAGCACGGCCTGCATCTGGGCATCGGGTTTGCCCACGGGGCGGGCTGCTGCCGCGCCGGGAGATGGTTCGATGATTTCGGTTTCGCGTTCGAGCTTTCGCGCGGCGCTCTCGGAATCGGGCACGAGTTCCTCGGTCTGAGCGATCGACGCTCCCACCATCATGGCGGTGGTCAGCAGGCGGACGGACGGTGGCAATAAGCGGTAATGTGACTTCATGGCTAACCCGCTTTCGCGGATGCCGTGCCAATCCATCGTGCCCGCCTCCTTGATCAGCCTGTCGCGTTCTCAAACGCTTCCTTCACGTCTTGCGGCGAGGAGTTCACCAGATCGCGCCGCACCTGAGAGCCCAGCCGTTCCAGCGCGTCACGGGAGACGAAGTCGAGGAGCGCACCGTGGATCTCCGACGGAGCACAGAGGCCCCAAGTCGTGACGCCCTCCCTCTTCAGCAGTTTGTCGACTTCCTCGGCGATCTTGCGGAAGCAGCGGACTTCCATTTCCGCCACCAGCGGCATGCGCTCGGCTGAGCTTGTGCCGACGCTGCCCGTGTTCGGAAAGGCACCCGCTTGGTCGGTCACCAGTTCGGAGATCTTCTTGTTGCCCTCCTTGAACTCGGTGGTGGAGAGCAGGCGAGGCCGGCCGGCTTCGTCGGTGAGATAGGCGAGCAATCGACCGCGATCGGTCACGACGAGCAAGGATGGCAATGGTTTCATGGTGGTGGGTGGTCAGGTATTTGAATTTTCACCGCAATTCGTGTTCCGGGAGGAAGCAGCGGCCGGATCGCGGTTCTTGACGCAGTTTTGGGCCGAGCTCATCCGACGGGCAGGATTTGGCTGTGTGCCGATTGCGCGAGACGCTTGCAATTTGCCGTGATGCCTCGCGGGCGTTTGCGAAGACACCAACGGCTTCACGTAAGGGTTAGGCGATTCGAGCGCTGGCACTTTTTCTGCGAGATGTCGCGGACATGAATGAATCCGAAGAGGCCGGAGCTTCGCGCGGTGACTTCACCCGGCGGAAGTTCATGATCGCCGGCACTGCCGGAGTGGCTGCGGGCGGCTTGTCCTGGCAGGTCGCCGCGCAAACGCCGACGAAAAGTCCGCATGAGCCGCGACCACAGCCGGTGATGGCGAAGGTTTCCCTGACCGTGAACGGAAAGGCCGTGGAACTAGAGGTGGACACCCGCACTACCTTGCTGGATGCCTTGCGCGAGCACCTGCACCTGACCGGCACCAAAAAAGGCTGCGACCAGGGACAGTGCGGCGCATGCACCGTGCTGGTGGGCGGACGGCGGATCAATTCCTGCCTGACCCTGGCGGTGATGCATCAGGGCGATGAAGTCACGACGATCGAGGGCTTGGGCACGCCGGAGAAACTGCACCCGCTGCAGCGTGCCTTCGTAAAATGCGACGGCTTTCAATGCGGCTACTGCACGCCAGGCCAGATTTGTTCCGCCGTGGCGATGCTGGATGAGATCAAGGACGGCATTCCCAGCCACGTGACCGCCGACCTGACGGCGGCACCAGAGTTCAATATCGCCGAATTAAAAGAGCGCATGAGCGGCAATCTCTGCCGTTGTGGAGCTTATTCGAACATCGCCGAAGCGATCACCGAGGTTGCGAACGCCCGATCATGAAACCTTTCACTTTCGAACGCGCCAGCACGCCGGCGGAGGCAGCGGCCGCAGCAGCCAAGCATCCCGGTGCCCGCTTCGTGGCGGGGGGGACCAACCTGCTCGACCTGATGAAGCTTGAGATCGAAACGCCGCCCCATCTGATCGATGTGAACGGCCTGAAGCTCGACACCATCGAGACCACCGACGACGGCGGGCTGCGCATCGGCGCGCTGGTGCGCAATACCGACCTCGCCGCGGACCCACGGGTGCGCCGTGACTACGGCGTGCTGTCGCGGGCGTTGTTAGCAGGGGCCTCCGGGCAGCTCCGCAACATGGCGACCACCGCGGGCAATCTCCTGCAGCGGACGCGCTGTCCCTATTTCTACGACACGAACCAGGCCTGCAACAAACGCCAGCCGGGTAGCGGATGCGCGGCGATCGGCGGGGTCAGCCGGCAACTCGCGATCCTCGGCGTGAGCGACGCCTGCATCGCGACCCATCCCAGCGACATGGCGGTGGCGTTGAGGGTGCTCGACGCCACGGTCGAAACGATTCGAGCCGATGGCAAGACGCGCGCCATCCCGATCGCGGAGTTTCACCGACTGCCAGGTGATGAGCCGCAGATCGAGACGGTGCTGGCACCGGGCGAACTGATCACGGCGGTGACCTTGCCGAAGTCGCTGGGTGGCATCCACCTTTACCGGAAGGTGCGCGACCGCGCCTCGTATGCCTTCGCTCTGATTTCGGTGGCGGCGGTGATCCAGCGTGATGGCAGCGGCCGCGTGGCCCTGGGCGGTGTGGCAGCCAAGCCGTGGCGTGTGGAGGCAGCCGAGGCGCTCTTGCCGGAGGGTGCGAAGGCGGTTGCGGCGCGCTTGCTGGAAGGCGCGAAGCCCACTGCCGAAAACAAATTCAAACTGAAACTCATCGAGCGCACGCTGGCGGCGGTGCTGGCAGAAGCGAAAGGAGCCTGAGCCATGAAATTCGACACACCCGCCAAGGAGAATCCGATCGACCAGGGAAAGATCGTCGGCAAACCGGTGGACCGCATAGACGGACCGCTCAAGGTATCCGGTACCGCCCCCTATGCCTATGAGCGCCACGACGTGGTCGCGAACCAGGCCTATGGCTGGGTCGTGGGCTCGGCGATTGCCAAGGGCAGCATCGTTTCCATCGACTTGGCCGCGGCGAAGGCCGCTCCCGGAGTAATCGCGGTGGTGACTGCGGAGACGGCTGGCAAGCTCAAGAAGGCGAAGCGCAATACTGCGCCGCTGCTGGGCGGGCCGGAGATCCGGCACTACCACCAGGCGATCGCATTGGTGGTGGCAGAGTCGTTCGAGCAAGCCCGGGCGGCGGCGAATCTGGTGCGCGTGGATTACGCGAAGGAAAAAGGATCGTTTGATCTGGCGGCGGTGAAGGATGGAGCGCCGATGGCCAGCGAAGTCAATGGCGAGGCTGCGGCTAGCAAGGTCGGCGATTTCGCCGGTGCTTTCGCCGCGGCACCCGTGCAGCACGATGCGACCTACACCACGGCGCATGAGTCTCACTCGATGATGGAACCGCACGCGACGATCGCGGCGTGGGAGGGCGACCGGCTCACGTTGTGGACCTCCAATCAGATGATCGCGTGGAACGTGGCGGACATGGCCGAAACGCTCGGTATCCCGAAGGAAAACGTGCGGGTGATGTCGCCCTACATTGGCGGCGGCTTTGGCGGGAAGTTGTTCCTGCGGGCGGATGCACTGCTGGCAGCGCTGGGAGCGCGGGCGGCCAAGCGACCGGTGAAGGTGACCTTGCCGCGTGCGATGATGCCGAACAACACGACCCACCGCAGTGCCACCATCCAGCGCATCCGCATCGGGACCGCACGGGACGGCAAGATCACTGCAATAGGGCATGAAGTTTGGTCGGGCGACCAGCCCGGCGGCGGGCCCGAGGCGGCAGCGATGCAAACGAGAGCGCTCTATGCCGGGGATCACCGGCTCACCTCTCATCGGCTGGCCGTGCTGGATCTGCCGGAAGCGAATGCGATGCGGGCACCGGGCGAAGCCCCAGGCCTGGCCGCTCTGGAGATCGCGATCGACGAGACGGCAGAAAAGGTCGGCATGGATCCGATCGAGTTCCGCATTCTCAACGACACCCAGGTGGTGCCGGACAAGCCCGCCCCGCCGGCATCTGCCGACGCCCCGCCAAAGAAAGAAGGGGAAGCCAAACCGCCGGAACATCCGCCCTTTTCCCAACGTCAACTCGTCCGGTGCCTCCGCGACGGCGCGGAGCGGTTCGGTTGGGAGAAACGCAAGGCCAAGCCTGGCCAGACGCGCGAAGGGAATTGGTTAATCGGCTACGGCGTGGCTGCGGCGTTTCGCAACAGTCTTCTCATGCCCTCCGCAGCGCGGGTGCGCCTCGATGACAAGGGCGTGGTCACGGTGGAGACCGACATGACCGACATCGGCACCGGCAGCTACACCATCATCGCCCAGACCGCGGCAGAGATGTTAGGCGTGCCGTTGGAAAAGGTGGTGGTGAAGCTGGGCGATTCGAGTTTTCCGGTATCCTGCGGTTCCGGGGGCCAGTGGGGCGGCAATAACTCGACCTCCGGCGTGTATGCGGCGTGCGTGAAGTTGCGCGAGCTGATCGCGAAGAAGGCCGGCTTCGATGGAGACGATCTGGAGTTCGCAGACGGCGAGGTGCGACAAGGCGGCAAGAGCGTGGCGCTCGCCAAGGCCGCTGGCGAGGAGGGCTTGGTCGCGGAAGACGGGATCGAGTATGGAGACCTCGACAAGAAGTACCAGCAATCGACCTTCGCCGCGCACTTTGTAGAGGTCGCTGTGGATGCCTTTACCGGCGAGACGCGGGTGCGCCGGATGCTCGCCGTCTGTGCAGCGGGTCGCATCCTCAATCCCAAGACGGCACGCAGCCAGGTGATCGGCGCGATGACCATGGGCGTGGGTGCCGCCCTGATGGAAGAACTAGCGGTGGATACGCGGCTTGGGTTCTTTGTGAATCACGACCTCGCCGGATACGAGGTGCCGGTGCATGCGGACATCCCCCAGCAAGAGGTGGTGTTCCTTGATGAAACCGATCCCATTTCATCGCCGATGAAGGCGAAGGGGGTGGGAGAGCTCGGGATCTGCGGCGTGGCCGCCGCGGTTGCGAACGCAGTCTACAACGCCACCGGCGTGCGGGTGAGGGACTATCCGGTGAAGCTGGACAAGCTCCTTGAGGGGCTGGAAGAGGTCTGAAGGCTTCTCTGCCGCGGCTATGGACTCGAGAGACTTTCGGGCGACTCATCGCTTCGGACTAAGCGGATCACGTACGCCAGGTTACGGGAGAATTTTGAGCGCGGAGGCGTATGCTTTAATTCAAGTTTCGTGAGCCCCTCCCCATGCCGGGGGGGGTGATTGAAGTGGCCACTACCGGCTCCCATCCTCTTCCCCGACAATGCCTCAGGATATTCCAACGAACTCTCCCAATCAGCTTCCAAGGTGGGTGGAGGAGTCGCTTGTAAAGCAGCTCAAGACGCAGTTCCCGCAGGAAGCCGAGGACCGTATCGTCAATGCCTTGAAGCGATCTGCAGATTCGATGCAGCAGACCTTCAATCTCGCCGCACTGTTGGCCGCCGCGAGCGCGATCATCCGTGATCGTGAGACCTGGCACGGCACCGCCAGATGATACCGGGGTCGGCCTAGGCAGCTTTCGTTCGACAGGGGATTCTGCCCCAGCGAGATTGGCGGGATGCCGACGAAGCTTGAGAAGGAACTGAAGCGGGAGATCCAGATCTCGAAGAAGCCCTACGTGCTCCGGATCGACCCAAACGGCCTGAAGCTCACCGAGAAGGGGCATCGCAACGGAGTGGAATTGTCGTGGGAGGATCTGACGAGCGGCGAGGCCGCCTTGGCGGTGGCGCTGAATGCCTCGGTCAGTGCCAAGTGAGGCAGTGAACTGCCCGCGGCTTACTTGGGTTTCAGCCGCGGGCATACCATTTCACGATACGCACCTGGAAAAAGGAGGTGCCCGCAACTCCTCCCAAAGCTACGGGCACCCAGCTAGCGCTGTTGAGGAGAACATACGCCGGAGTTGGTGTGCCGCAAGTGATACTAGGTGCGGAAATTACGAAGCGGTGTGGGTGATGTCAGAGTTGCGGCGACGCTCGTAATTTCCCGACCGTGCTGTGGTTTGCTTTTACAGCCGGAAGGAGGATCAGTGGGGCAACGCTTAGCATGCGTTCGCCCCTTTCCAGGAGTAGTGTGCATCATGGTAGCAAGAGCCCGTGGCCGGAATGCCAAACCCAGGCCGGCCGCGGGTTTCCCTTCACCGCCAAACGTTCATTCTCTCTCAGCCCTATGAAATTCATCAGCCGCATTCGACTGGAGGATGGTCCGGAGGACGGTCGCGTTTTGACGCGCCCGATGTTGGACGAGCTGTGTGCGAGTGAAGGTGAGATCACGGACGATATCAGCCTCTACGTGGATGAGAGTTCACCATCGACGCGACGGCCGGTTCCGGTGTTGTTGGGGCGCTACTGTTTGGGCCGTGTCGAGCGCGGTACCGCGACGTATCGATGGCAACCGGCGTAGTCTTCTCCTGCAGGATCTCGCATTTGGCTTTTATCGGGCGACCGAGGTTGTGGCAGTGCGTCGCTCCGAATCGATCAAGGACTCGCGGCCGTGGAGGATCCGCCGCTCTTCCATCGCGTCACGTTGACGGATGGCTTCGAGTTCCAGCTCGGCGAAGTCGATTTCGTCCCATTCAGGATAGGCCGGTGCGATCTCCATCAACATGACCCACAGCAGGCGTTTGCCTTGGATGCCCAGCGTCAGCATTTCGAGCGCCTCGAACATGCCGAGTTCGCCGGGCTTGAGGCCTTCCCACAGCAGCTTCAACTTGCTCGCGCTGGCGGTGAGCTTTCCGGTCGCTTGCAAGGCGGCGCTTTCCTCCAAGCCCGCGCTGGCCAGCAGGTGGCGGAGCCGCTCTTGATCCCCTTCCACCTCTGCTTTGAGAGACTCGAAGAAGGCGGTTTCAGCGGGATCATCCTGGCGGGTGGCGAGTTCGTCGATCAATCGGATCGCACCGGCCGAGCCGGCGAGGTGGTCATTGAGGTAGCGTTGCAGGTTGTGGTCCATGGTGGTGGTTTCGGTGGCGTGGAGGCTCCATCGCAGGCGGCATGCCGCATCCACGGGTTCCGCAACGGCTACTGGGTCTCGATCCCCCGGGCCGTCCTGCGGGTAATACTTCGGCTTGCAATCGGCAGGGTCCGGGCGTGGAGCGCTTGCAGAATGCAAATCGAAGAGCCTCTCCAAGGGACGCCGTTTCCGGATCAAGCCTTTTGCAACTTGCAGGGTGGTCCGCCCATAAGGGTGTGGCATGCGAATTGCGAATTGTTAGGTATGAAGATCGCGCCGGCGAACCTGAGACGATACAAGGATGTTGCGTGGC
Organism: Luteolibacter arcticus; assembly: GCF_025950235.1. Lineage (NCBI taxonomy): Bacteria > Pseudomonadati > Verrucomicrobiota > Verrucomicrobiia > Verrucomicrobiales > Verrucomicrobiaceae > Neoluteolibacter > Neoluteolibacter arcticus. The sequence goes on from NZ_JAPDDT010000012.1 coordinate 127,174, forward strand.
TTTTCATGAAGTATGGAGGTCGCGGTCTCGCGGCCGAGGCGAGGTTCTCCGAGGCATTCGACGGCGACGCCCCGGCGGCAGCCGAGGATGCGACCCAGCTCGCGGCGGATCTCGAGCGCCTAGGTCCGGCCTTCGTGAAAATCGGGCAATTGCTTTCAACGCGGGCGGACCTGTTGCCGCCCCCGTTTCTCGAGGCACTCGGGCGCTTGCAGGATCAGGTGGAGCCGGTGCCGACGGAGCAGATCCGGGCGGTCGTCGAGGAGGAACTCGGGGTGAGGATTTCCAAGGCCTTCGATGAGTTCGATGACAAGCCCTTGGCGGCGGCGTCCTTGGGTCAGGTGCACGTCGCGGTTTTGCGCGGCGGCAGGCGCGTGGCGGTGAAAGTCCAGCGCCCGGACATCCGGAAAGAGATCGCGGCGGATCTCGATAGCTTGGGAGAAGTTGCCGGATTCCTTGACGCGCATACCGACTTCGGGAGGAAGTACGAGCTGGCGCGGCTGGTGGAGCATTTCCGCGGCAGCCTTCTCCACGAGCTCGACTACCTGCGCGAAGCCGCCAACTTGGCAGAGCTGCAACGCAATCTCGCGGGCTTCACGCGGCTGGTTGTGCCGGGAGTAGTGGCGGATTACTCGACCGGCCGGGTCCTGACGATGGACTACCTGCCCGGCACGAAGATCACTTCGCTGTCGGGCGCGGTGATGACCGACTTGGACGGTGGCGTGCTCGCGGAGGAACTCTTCGATGCCTACCTGAAGCAAATCCTGGTCGATGGCTTCTTCCACGCCGATCCCCATCCGGGCAACTTGCTGCTGACCCATGATCGCCGGATCGCGATTCTCGACCTGGGCATGACCAGCCGGATCCAGCAACGCATGCGCGATCAACTGGTGCATCTGCTGGCCGGCATCAGCGAAGGCAATGGCGTGCAGACGGCGGAGGCCGCCATGGGCATCGCTTCGGCCCGGGAAGAGTCGATTGATCGGGCGGGCTTCACGAACGCGGTGGAAGAAATCGTAGGCACGGCGAAGTCGCGGAGCCTGGGCGACATCAACATGGGGATGATCGTCCTGCAAGTGACCCGCGCCTCCGCTGAAGCGGGCCTGCGAATTCCGCAGGAGATGAACATGATCGGGAAAGCGCTGCTGAATCTCGACCGCGTGGGTGCCGTGCTCAGTCCCAGCTTCGATCCCCAGCAGTCGATTCGCCGGAATCTGACGGGCATCAGCCAGGCGCGCATCCGGGAAACGCTGACCTCCGCCAACCTGATGGGAATGCTGACCGAAACGAAGCAATTCGTGGGGCAGCTACCTTTGCGGCTGAACCGGATCTTCGATCTGGTGGCTGACAACAAGCTGAAGGTGAAAGTCGATTCGATCGATGAGAAGTCCTTGATCCAAGGTCTGCAGAAGGTGGCCAACCGCATCACCATGGGCTTGATCCTGGCGGCCTTGATCGTCGGCAGCTCGATGCTCGCGCGGGTGGATACCACCTTCCGGCTCTTCGGTTACCCCGGCTTCGCGATGGTGCTGTTCCTCTTGGCCGCGGCTGGAGCGCTGCTGCTCTTCTTCCAGATCCTCGTCAAAGACCGCTAACATGTCGCGGCTGCCACCTCACTCCGCCTTGCTGCTGATCGACGTTATCAACGACTTCGAGTTCCCCGACAGTAAGCAACTGCTTCGCCACGCCATCCCGGCGGCGCGGCGGCTGGCCGGGCTGAAGCATGCTGCCAAGGACGCGGGCCTGCCGGTCATTTACGTGAACGACAACTTCGGCCGGTGGCAGTCGACTTTCCAAGAACAGATCGAGCGCTGCATGGCGGCCGATTGTCCCGGGCATCCGATGGCGAGCTTGCTGCCGCCGGAGAAGGACGACTACTTCGTGCTGAAGCCCCTTCACTCCGGCTTCTACTCCACCTCGCTGGAAGTGCTGCTGGGCTTCCTGAAGGTCCGCACGATCGTGCTCACGGGCTTCGCCGGTGACATCTGCGTGCTCTATACGGCGAATGACGCCTACATGCGCGCCTTCGAGTTGATCTTTATTCATGACTGCGTGGCGTCGGAAAGCGCGGCGGGGAACCGGGCGGCGATCGAGCACATGAAGACGCGGCTGAAAGCGCGCTCATTATCCTCGCGGACCTTCATGGAATGCCTGAAGGACTCTTGAGATGGCGGGCTACCGGCGATCCGCCAAGGCCTGCGCCGCGGTGGCGTAGGCGAGGGAGGAGAGCCCATTCGCCTCGCTGACCGTACGCCGATGGGTCGCATCCCGGATCGCTTCGATCTGGTCGCGCAGCAAATCGCGGAGCATCTGCCCGTAGAGGTCGTGCTTCGCCAAGCCGGGCTGATCGACGAGATTGATGCGCACATCGACGGTGCGCGAGCGATGGCGACTTGTGGCCTGTCGCTCGGACTCGCCGTAGCGCTCGACAATCTCGACCTTCGCGCCGGGAAGCAGGGCGACCAAAGCCTCCAGCCCCGCCTCGCTCAAGGTGGCATCGAGTTCAAGCTGGGTCGGCACCCACTCGCGCATGCGGAGGGTGCCTTGCTCGAAGAGGATCAGCCACGCCTGCTGGTCGCGGCGAAGCATCTGGTGGAAGCCGTGGTAAAAGTTCGCCAGCGTGGTGTCGCCGTATTTCACGGCGCATTGGACCTGGTCGATGATGTCCGTCCCGGGACGGGTCATTTGCTGGGCGGACAGCACTTCACCTGCTCCGAACCACCATTCGAAGAGGTCGAAGAAATGCACGCCGTGCTCGATGAAGATGCCGCCGCTCTTTTCCGGATCCCAGAACCAGTGGCCGGCACCGAGAGTCTCGTCTTGGGCGGCATTGACGAGCTGGGCGTGCAGCGGATCGCCAAGGATGCGGGACTCCACCAATGCCTTCACGGCTTGGCAGAGTGGGTTGTAGCGCATGATCAGATTCACCGCCAGAATGCGTCCTCTCTCGGCCGCGAGCCGGACGAGCTTCTCCGCGTCGACCATGGTGGTGGCCAGTGGCTTTTCACAGAGCACGTGAAAGCCCGCCTCCAGCGCGGCGGTGGCAAGGCTCGCGTGGGTGAATGGCGGCGTGGCGAGGTGGATGAGGTCGATGTCGGTGCGATCAAGCAGTTCTTGGGGCGTGGCGCAGGCGTGCAGTTGGAAGGCCTCCCCGGTTTTCGCCGCCAGGTCCGGCTGGTCATCGGCCACGGCGACGCAGACGACTTCCTCCATCTGCGAGTACTCCTTCAAGCAAAACCGGCCGAATCCTCCGCAGCCGATGAGTCCGTAGCGCAGGGGTGGATGCATGGGATCCCTTCGCGTGGAGCGTGCCAGTGAGGCTGCGGAGAGTGCCTCCAAACTGGCACGCAGGTTGCCGGGAGAAATTGTCATGAAGTTCTTCGTCCCCTTTGCCCAAGACGATTCCGCTGCGGAGCTGATCTACCGCAAGGTGGCCAGGCGCTGCGTGGAGAGCAGTGGCATCGACCTGAATTTGGATCGAGTCTTTGCCCTCCGCTATCGTTTCCGCGAAAGCGAATACCTCGCGCAAATCGGGATCCCGCATCCTCCCGGCGAGCCGGAGGTGGTGATTTGTATCCTGGCGTCCGACGTGGCGTTCTTCATCTGTACCCAGATGCACGGGGTGAACTACGGCGATCCCATGATTATTCCCCGCGGGTTGGTTTCGGACGTGGAATACTTCAACGGCGTGCGCGACGAGATCGCGTGAAATGGCGTCGCCTGTGCAAGCTGCGCTGGCTTCACGGGCAATCTGCATGGAATCCCTGAAGCCAAGCAAAGGATCCGCGGCAAACTCCGCGTGGCGTGATGCCTGCGAGGAGTGTCCCCATGGGAAACAAATCGAAACACGAGAGCGATGAGAAGCCGCAGCGCCCGGAACAATCGCAGTCCCATCAGCCGGGCCGTGAAAGCGAGATGACGCCGTTGCCCAAGTATGAGAATGCGGACTTCAAAGGGAGCGGTCGTCTTGAGGGCCGGGTCGCTATTGTCACGGGAGGTGACTCCGGCATCGGCCGAGCGGTGGCGGTGGCGTTCGCGCGGGAGGGCGCGGATGTCGTGATCGTCTATCTTGAGGAGGAGGAAGACGCCCGGGAGACCTCACGGCTGATCGAGGAGAAGGGAAGGCGCTGCCTGCTCCACTGCGGTGACATCGGCAGGAAAGGGGAGTGTGAGGAAACCATCGAAGCGGCGATCGGTGTCTTCGGACCCCTCGACATCCTGGTCAACAACGCCGCAGAGCAGCACCCGAAGCCGTCGATCGTGGACATCAGCGAGGAGCAGCTGGAGCGCACCTTTCGCACGAACCTTTTCTCGATGTTCTTCCTCACGGCGGCGGCCTTGCCACACTTGGAGGCCTCACCTTGCCCGGCGATCATCAACACAACTTCGGTGACCGCGTATCGGGGAAGTCCGAAGCTGCTCGACTACTCTGCGTCGAAAGGGGCGATCGTAAGTTTCACCCGGTCGCTCGCGGGACAACTGGCCGATCGCAAGATCCGCGTGAATGCAGTGGCACCCGGTCCGATCTGGACGCCATTGATCCCGGCTACCTTTCCTGCGGATGAAGTCGCCACCTTCGGCTCCGACTCGCCGCTGGGCCGCGCGGGAGAGCCGTGGGAGTGCGCGGAATGCTACGTCTTCCTCGCCAGCGAAGCAGCGAACTACATGACCGGCCAAGTCCTCCATCCCAATGGCGGCGAGATCATTAACGGCTAGGCGTCGCTCCGACGATACTCTTTGATCGATGGCGGGGACTTGCGCCTGGGATTGGAGACATCCCACCATGGTCAACGAGCTAGACGACTTGCAGGTGAGGGCGGACTTGCAGTTCGATCACGTCGCTGCGCTTCGGCTGGCTCGCGACGAAGAGAATCGCGCGGGCCACGTCGTCGGCATGGAGCATTCTGAAAGTTGCTTGCATGGCGCGTTGCTCTTCTTCGGTCTCGTCCACCATATCCGTCGCAATGGAGCCGGGCTCGATGAGACAGACGCGAATGCCGAGGGGATTCGCCTCCTTGCGCAGGGACCGGGCGAAGCCGCGGACGCCGGCTTTCGTCGCCGTATAGACCGCTGCGTTCTTGTCGAAGACGGCCGCACTCATGGAACCGGTCATGATGATCTGGCCGCCGCGTTCCCGCATTCGCTTGATCGATTCCAGCGAGCACGCGATGTAGGAGAGGAGGTTTACATTGACCACTTCGCGGCACTCCTCATGGGACATCGTGGTGAGTTCACCGTGGGCGCCAAGGCCGGCGTTGAGGATGGCGATGTCGATCTCTCCCAGCCACTCTTCGGCGCCCTTGAAGAGCGCCTCGACGCCCTCGACCTTGCCGATGTCGGCGGCAACGCCACCGATCTCCGCTCCTTGCTGCCGGCCGGTTTCGATTGCCTCTGCCAAGCGCTGCGGATCCCGCCCGCAGACGAAGACGCGGCAACCTTGGGCGGCGAACATCAAGGCAGTCGCACGCCCCACCCCCGTCGTCCCGCCAGCGATCAGGACTCCCTTTCCCTCCAATGCTTCCATGACGGAGTCGTTCGCTCGCAGCGTGCCAAGACGAGGCTTTCGCCAGCAACGACTTGCCGAACGTTGACATCTTCGCAAAGTAAACCGCCTGGATTGTGACACTTTACCGTCAAATAGTGGCACGATCTGGGAATGGGTTGGAATCGCTCCCGATTCGCGGCGCGCTAATTTTCGGGCGTGAGAGATCTCCTGGCCATCCTCGTTCTCGGCGTCCTCTCGTCGGCCCACAGTCGGGCCGATCTGGCGGTGTCGAAGCTCCGCTGCGAGTATCTCGTTGATCCCATCGGCATCGATGAGGTCCAGCCGCGTCTTTCCTGGGTAGTATCGTCACCCGAACGGGGCGAGAAGCAAACGGCCTGGCAAGTGTTGGTCGCGTCCACCCCGGAGGCCCTCGCCGCTAGCCAAGGCGATCTCTGGGACAGCGGGAAGGTCGTGGGCGATGCCACCAGTCAGATTGCCTACCAAGGTGCCACTCTCGGCTCCCGCAGCGAGTGCCACTGGAAGATCCGTGCTTGGGACAAGGACAACCAGGCATCGCCATGGAGCGCCCCGGGGAAGTGGAGTGTCGGCCTGCTCGAAAACTCCGATTGGACCGCCAAGTGGATCGACGGCACAAACTTCGGCTCCGAGGAGAGCGGCCCGGCGCCGACGATCCTTTCCGCTTCCTACCGCGCAGTCGATGGCACCGGCACTCCCATCGACGCGACGGATCTGCTTGCGGGGATGGCTGCCGAAGGAGGCTTCGTCGTGGAGGTGACCAACGAGACCTTCGGTGGCGACCCTTCCTACAATCACCTGAAACAACTAAGGATCCAGTACCAACGGGGAACACAGACCATCACGAGAACCTACGCCGAGAATAAGGCTGTTAGATTTCCAGCGGATCTGCCCGCCATCGTATTCCCGACCATCACAAGCGCCCGCTACGAATCGGTGGCGAATCCCTCGACCTTCCGCGATGTCACGGCGTCGCTGCAAGGCAGCGCGCAGGGAGGGGACTTCAGCGTGGTGGTGAACAACGGCAACCTCGGTGGCGACCCCTCACCGGGGCAGGTCAAGCAACTCCGTGTGGTTTACCAGATTGACGGCGTCAGCTCCGTGCGGCTGATCAATGAGAATGCCACCTTCAATTATCCGGCCGACCTTCCAAAGCCGATCGCGGTAACACTCACGGCAGCGACCTACGCTGCCATTGACGGCACCGGCTCTGCCAATGTCCTGGGGAATCTGAATAGCCGCGCCTCCAGCGGACCTTTCTCACTGGTGGTGAACAATGCCGCCTTTGGCGGCGATCCGGCACCCAACAAGGTGAAGCGTCTGCGCTTGGAATATGCCTTTGGCGGGGAGTCGCTGGTCAAATACATCGATGAGCGGGCCACTCTGAACTACCCCGGCGATCTCACTGCGCCGACCAACGTTCCGCTGCTGCGCAGGTCCTTCACGCTGGAGAAGACGGTGAGGAAGGCCACGCTCCACGCCACCGCGCTCGGCATCTATGAACTCATGCTGAACGGCCAGCGTGTCGGCGATTCCATTCTCGCGCCCGAGTGGACCGACTACTCCAAGCGCCTGCGCTGCCAAGCCTACGATGTAACCGCCCAGCTTGTCGCTGGCGAGAATGTGTGGGGAGCGCAAGTCGCGCCGGGATGGTATTCGGGTCACATCGGCAATGGCGGCTTCACCTACTGGGGATCCAGTCCGGCGCTCCTCGCGCAGATGGAGATCACCTTCACCGATGGCACCCGCCAGACGATTGGCACCGATGGCTCCTGGAAAATGGCCCCGAGCCCGACGACCTATACCGACTTCATGTTCGGCGAGGATTACGATGCCCGCCGTGAGGTGGGTGACTGGAGTGCGCCGGGCTTTGATGCCTCCGGGTGGAAGAGCGTCCTGCTCCGTATCGAACCGGAGCGTCCGATCGATAGCCAGGTGATGGAGCCTGTGCGCAAGCTGATGGAGATGACGCCGAAGTCGCTTGGCCAACCTGCTCCCGGCAAGTGGACCTACGACCTCGGCCAGAACATGGTCGGGGTGCTGCGTCTCAGAATCACGGCTCCCGCCGGCACGAAGGTCATCCTCCGCCACGGCGAAATGCTGAACCCCAATGGCACGCTCTACACCGACAACCTGCGCGGCGCTCCTTCGATTGATTCCTACACTTGCAAGGGGGGAGGGGAGGAGACGTGGACGCCCAGGTTCACCTTCCATGGCTTCCGCTATGTCGAGCTCACGGGGGTGAGCAGCCAACCGCCGCTGGATGCGATCACCGGCATCGTGTTCGCGTCCGACACGCCGCAGGCCGGCGAGTTCACATGTTCGGACGGTTTCATCAACCAGCTCCAGTCGAACATCGTGTGGGGACAGCGCGGGAACTACCTGAGCGTGCCGACGGATTGCCCGCAACGGGACGAGCGTCTCGGCTGGCTGGGTGACGCGCAGGTCTTCGTCCGCACCGCCACCTACAATGCGGACATCGCCGCTTTCTTCACCAAGTGGATGACGGACGTGACCGACAGCCAGTTGGTCGACGGCCGTTTGCCCGACGTGGCACCGAATGCCGCGCCGAGCTCGGGGACGCCAGCGTGGAGCGATGCGGTGGTGATCTGTCCGTGGACCATCTATCAGGCCTATGGCGACAAGCGGATCCTGGAGAAGAGCTACCCCGCCATGAGAGCGTGGGTGGAATACTGCCGGACGAATAGCACCGGCTCGATCCGCGACCGTGGCCGCGGGGCAGACTACGGCGATTGGCTTTCAATCAATGCCGACACCAACAAGGAACTGATCGGAACGGCCTACTACGCCTATTCCGCCAGGCTCCTCGGCAGGGCCGCCGCCGTCCTCGGCAAGACGGCCGATGCCGCGACCTATGAGGCGCTCTTCCAGACCATCAAGATCGCCTTTAACAACAAGTATGTGAATCAGGGCACCGGGGCTTTCATCGGCACCGGCTCGAGCACCCAGTGCGCCTATGCCTTGGCGCTGAAGTTCGACCTGCTCCCGCTCTCGCTTCGCGATGAGGTGACCGAGCTGTTGGAAAACGACGTGATCGCGAAGGGCAACCATCTCTCCACCGGCTTCGTCGGCGTGAGCTACCTGCTGCCGGTCCTTACGGAAGGCGGCAAGAATAACACCGCCTACAACCTGCTCATGCAGGACACCTTTCCCTCCTGGCTCTTCTCCGTGAAGCTGGGCGCCACAACCATCTGGGAGCGTTGGGACGGATGGACGCCGCAGAACGGCTTCCAGAGCACCATCATGAATTCCTTCAACCACTACTCGCTCGGTTCCTGCGGTGAGTGGCTCTACGGCACGGTCGCCGGCATCGATCTCCATCCCTCCGTCCCGGCCTACAAGAAGATCCTGATCCGTCCCCGTCCCGGTGCCGCGCTGACCGATGCGAGCGGCACGCTGGACTCCATTCACGGCGAGATCGCCAGTTCGTGGAGCGCGCATGCGGGTGGCTTCGCGCTGAACGTCACGATTCCCACCAACACCACCGCGGAGGTCCATGTGCCCGCCGCCAGCGCTGCCGACGTGATGGAGTCGGGGCTGCTCGCCAACAGCGTTGCCGGGGTCACCTTCCTGCGCATGGAGAGTGGGGCCGCGGTCTTCGACGTGGTCTCCGGTCGCTACCGCTTCTCCACCGGCACCCCGGCTCCCGGCAGCGATACCTCTGCCCGGGATCCACAGGCCCCGCTGAAGATGCGGATCTCGACCCTGATGGCGAATGACGGCAGCGGTCTCGAATTCCTCTCCGTGGACGAGCTCAGTGTGAACGGAGCCTCACTCGCGGTGATCGACGGCTGGATTTCCTACACTCCCCAATCCGGCAACGAAGGACCGGACACCTTCGCCTACACCGTGCGCGATTCCGAGGGCGGCATCCGCAGCTTCACCGTGAATGTCGGGATCATTCCCGCGGATGCACCGGTGCAGAAGGTCGAGTCCTTTGGCTCCCTGGTGGATGGATCGCGCCGCGTCGCCTTCATTGGCATCCCCGGCCGCATCTACCGTGTCCAGTCCAGTGAAACGATGAGCGATCCGGAAAGCTGGGCGGACCGCGAGACGATCCAAGCGGATGAAGAAGGACGCTTTGAACTGATCGACTCGGTCCCTCTTCCGGAGAAGCGGTTCTACCGCGCGATCTTCCCTTGAGGGGCATCGGCGAGATGTTTCACGATTCCCTATCCGTGAGATGTTCCAGTGCTTCCCTCGCCATCGAGGGGGTCATTGCGGGAAATCGTGAGAGCAGCCGCGCCAGCAGGCCCGTGACATGCGCGGCGGCGAAGCTGCTGCCGGAGACGCTCGCGTGTCCGCCCCGCGGCTCCGGAACGCGGATGCGCGAGCCCGGAGCCGCGATCGTGACATGGTGCCGGGGCTCCGCCTGGATCGCCATGCAGCCGGTCCCTTCACACGCCGTCACGCCGAGCACCTGGGCGAAGAACGCGGGCCATTCCGCCACGTCAGCCGCCAGGTTCGATGAGGCCGCCACGACGATCCGGTCGCGATGAAATGCCTCGTCGGTCCAACTCTTGTAGAACGGGAGGGTGTAGTTCATGCCGGGCACCCCAAAGGAACAATTGAGGATCGCCGCTCCTCGATCGATCGCGAAGTCCGCTCCCGCGCGGATGACCTCATGGCGGTTTTGCCGCTGGTTGGCACCGAGGACCGCCACACCGAGAATCCGCGCGGCGGGTGCCAGACCGTGAATGATGCCGGCGATCGCCGTGCCGTGCCCCACCGGATCGTGATCGTGCGCTGGTACGACGGAGGGCGAGGTTCCGTCCATGGCCACCCGCCAAGATTCCATTGGCTCCAGCCGCGCGAAGTCCGGATGTCGGGGATCCACACCGGTGTCGAGAATCGCTACGGTGACACCAGCTCCATCCCCTTCGTCAAACGCACGCAGGCAGTCTTCCCGGATCGGCCAGGGCCGGTGCATTCGCGTCAGAGATCGTTCCATGCGTTTGCAAGTTCCCGTGCCAAGGCGGAAAGTCGCGACAAGCTGGCCAGCGAGAAATCCCTCGGTTCCAGGTTGCCGTGAAAGACCACGGTGGAGAGCACTCCTTCATGAGCCTCGTTCAGGCTGTCCCGCACGGGGACGGCCATCATCGCCACGCCATGGGTGCCAAGTCTCGCGTCGATCGCGGGATCATGGCCTGGCTGGTCCTTGAGCGAATCTTCCAGGATCGCCTGGCCGGTGAGATGAACTTTCGAGATCAGGCCGCGGTCCAAGGGTTGGCGCATACCGATCATACCGGGCTCCATCGGATTGGCGATGGCCACAAGATGATCGTCCTCCGCGATCCACAGGGTGATGCCATTGGCGCCAATCTCGCGCGCGAACTCGAGCATCCGGGCTTCCACCCGTTCCTTGGCGACATGCGAAAGGGTTTCCATCTTATGACTGCGGGATCACGCGGCATCAGACCGGTTTTCGCATTGCCTCCATCTCACCGTGGCAGTTAGCATCCGGCAAGACTGAAGAACTATGAATCGTTCCCCCGCGATTTCGGATGAACTGATCGAGCACCTTGAATGGGCGGAGCTCGCGCTTGAGGGCGATCCAACAGCGACCGAAGCCGTCATGAAGATGTTGCGCTCCGACGACTTGGTCGCCGCGTTGCGTTCTCGCGGTGCCAGTGAGACGGAGGCCGCGGATATTCTCGGGGATCTCGCGGGCGATTGTTTCGGCGGCGAGCGTGCCAAGGGTGGCCTTCATCGCTTGCTCGGACGCTACAATGGCGCCTGCCCGCTGCCTGCCTTTTTCCGCCACGTGGCCGTCAACCGGCTGATCACTCTCAAGCGCAAGCAAGCGCTGCGCCCGGAGGCGAGCAAGGGAACCGACGACGATGAGGATCCGATCGATCGCGTGCCGTCTCCCGCCTCCGGGAACGCGGCGGATGAGACCCTTATCCCTCTGCTGCGTGACGCGGTGGTGCGGGCCTTTCAAGCGGTCGATGTGGAAAGGATGGTCGTGTTCCGGCTGGTGCACTCGTATGGCGTCCCGCAGAAGCGCGTGGGTGCGGTCTGGGGATGGCATGAGTCGAAAACCAGCCGGGCGCTGGATGCGTTGCGCGAGGATCTGAAGACATCGATCATCGCTGAAATCCGCCGCGCGGATCCGTGGCTACAACTTGAATGGGACGACTTCCTCTCGCTCTGTGGCGAGTCGATCGATCTTTTCGCCTCGTGACAAAAGTCGATGCCCGCCGGGTCAGGAGGAACCCCGGCGGACATCTTTTCTTCTCGGGGAGGGAAGGCTTCAGTTCATCCCACCATAGGGATAAGGCGACGGAGCGTAGGTCAACGGCGCGTAGGCCGGCGGAGCATAAGTCGGCGGAGCGTAGGTCGCCGGCGTGTAGGTCGGCGCTTGGTTCGATTCGAGCGCCCGCTTTTCCTCCAGTCTTTCGCGATACTGTTGGTAACGGATCTGCTCCTGCTCGATCTCTTGCTGCCGGTATTCGCTGTACCCCTTGGTAACGGCGGTGATGGTTTCGGGCGTGATCATGTCGCACGACGGCAGCGTGGTGAAAGCGAGGGCGGCGAGGGGGACCAGGAGGGACTTTGTTTTCATCGAAGTGGAACGGGGAGTTGTTGGCTGGTTGAAGTCCGGGCGATCCGGGGTGATCGCTTGCAGACATGGCCAAGACGCGGTCCGCCGGGTGACTTGCGGAAATCGCGGAAACTTTTTTCGAGAGCCGCGCCGGCGCGATTGATCGACGTCTCCGGAAGTTCTTCCGGATTGCCGGGGAGAGAGGTTTTCGCTACCTTCGCAACTGCGCGTGAATGGAGTTTTTCCGACTCATTTCACAAGATCCCGCAAGTCCCGCGTAATCCCGTGTATGAATGCTGAACACCCACCCAACGACGACTTGAAGGTCCTTCACGATTTCCTCGGAGCCTTCGATCAATCCGCCCTGGCCCATGCCCGCGCGGACCTGACCGACGAGGAAAAGCGCGAGATCGAAGGACTCGCCCAAGGTCAGCTCACTCCCGAGCAACGGAGTTCGCTGCTGCCGGTGCTCGCCACCAATGAAAATGCCATCGAGCTGCTCGCCAGCCTGCTCAAGAGCGGGGCTTGAACGCGGCCCAGACAAGGCCGCGTGGCCTGGGAATGTAAGGGTCAACTTGCCTAGGCATGATGGACATGCTAGACGGGACGAGTGGAAAAGATTCCCACGGGCGTTCCGATTTTCGCCGGGCTGGATGACTCGGCGCTGGAGTTGCTCATGGAGGGCGCGCGGAGCTTCAGTTGCCAGGCGGGCGACGTGATCGTGCGCGAGGGCGAGTCGAGCAATGAGATGTTCGTGATTGCCGAAGGGTCGGTACGGATTTGGAAGGGTTTCGGCACCCCCCAGCAGATGGAACTCGACCTACTTAAGAAGAACGATTTTTTTGGCGAGATGTGCATTCTGGAGACGCTGCCACGCGCCGCCACCGTGCAAGCGGTCGGTGACTGCGAACTCGTGGGAGTGAAGTCGATGGCATTCTACCGGCTGCACAGTGCTCGACCCGACCAGCATGGAATTCTGGTGGTGAATCTGGCTCGCGACCTATCGCGCCGGATCCGCGCGCTTCACAGGAGGTTCGTCGTGTAGTCCGCGGGCCGGGGGGGGATGCCTCAAGTCCCGCTAGGGGCCTCCTGAAACGAGCCGAGTGAAGATGTCATCGAGCGCTGTCGCGAAGCCCGTGGAGGCCGAGGTCGGGGACGGCATGAGCAGATCGATGAGAAACAGTCCGAATAGGATGCTCCAGGTGAGGATCTTTGCCTTCATGGAACCATGACGAGCGAGGGTCCGGATCTTGCACGGATTCTCCAGATGCCCTCCATTTTCATGGGAACCCTTCCGATTGAGGTTCCCGTTCCAGCGAGCATGGAGGGGCCTATTCTCTTGCCAACCGCCTTGGATTCAAGATAGGAGAACATGTCGATGGGCCGCGTTCTTGCCGCACTTTTCCTGCTTCCGTTCGCCCCGCTATGGGCTCAACGGATGACTCAGAGCGAAGTCGAGACGGTCTTGGCCCAAGGAGTCCAAGCGTCATCGGTAACTTCGACGGGCGACCGCGTGATCGCGGTGGTGGACCGGGAGGGGCATACGTTGGCGGTTTGGTTTGCTGATGTGGGGGCGACTTCCACGATCAGCGAAAAGACACTCGCCGTAACCGTAGGTGCCGCGGTTTCCCGGGCCGGGACGGCAGCGTATCTCAGCAGCAATCAGAATGCTTTCACCACGCGAACCGCCGGCTTCATCATCCAGCAGAATTTCCCTCCGGGAGTGGCTAACAGGCCGAACGGGCCGCTGGTAGGCGTGGGTTTTTCGAATCTCTCATTCACCGACACGAATACCTTCAAGGCTCCGGAGGTTGGCGGCAGCTTCCCTTTGCCCGCGGTTCCTGGGATCAATGCCGCCCAGGACATTCGGAGCGCACGGCCGGCGAAGGAGTTCCGAAGTGTGCCCTATGTCAGTCTCGCGGGCGATCCCGGCGGCGTTCCCTTGTTCAAGGAAGGGGTGCTGATTGGCGGGATCGGAGTCGCTGGCTTCAACGAAGTCCCGCTGGAGGATTTTGAGATCGCCTTCGCACCGAGCGTAAGGGAACAAATCGCCCTGAGCGGGCAAGCGGGCTTTCGCCCCAACCCCCTGTTCGCCGGGAGCAATGTTCTCATCGATGGCATCCGCCTCGCCTATCAGGTCGGCAATGGCTCCAGCTCGACCATTCTCAACCCGGCGGACTATCTAATGAACGTGGCCGCCGGGCATGCGGTGGTTTTAACTGACATCGATGGCGTTGCTGGAACTCTGGATGATGGCCCCGTCGATTATTCGCCTAAAGGTTCGCCCGTTCCGGTGACCTATCCGAATCCATTCGGGCTTACCGATCGGAATGGTATTCCCGGCGAGCTTCGCACGGCGATCCGCGCGGATCCCATGGGTGGTATGATCCACTCCGAAGCCCGCCTTTCGGCGGCCGAAGTGCAGTCGATTCTCCGGCTCGCCGTCGAGCGTTCGAAGATTACGCGGGCTGGAATCCGCCTGCCACGAGGCCAGGTCGCGCGGGTGTGGATCACGGTGGTGGGCAATCCCAACTCGCCCGGAATAGAGCCGCCCGTTCTTGGCACCTATCGAACTCCGGAAGCCACGTTTTTCAGTTGGGACGTGTCCATTCAGAAGGCGCGAACTGCGATCTTCTTTTCCAGGGGCCGGGAACGGGGCGAACCGCGAGCGTTCTCCTGTCGCTCGGTGGGATTTCTTGCCCAGACGATGTATCCTCCTGGCATTGTTGGGACAGCCGCGGGCCCGCTTGAGGGGCTTCAGAAACTCCTCTCCACACCGACCGGGAATGACCCCTTCGAGCCGCCCAATTACAACGTCCCAAACGGCATCACGATTTTCCCGGGGGGCTTTCCGCTCTATCGGAATGGGGTGCTGATCGGTGCCATCGGGGTTTCCGGAGACGGGATCGAGCAAGACGACATCATCGCGGCCAGCGGTGCGCGGGACTTCCTTCCTCCGCCGGCGGCTCGCGCAGACAACATGGTCTATGAGCGCGCGCGCATTCCTTATGCGAGGTTCCCGCGCGTGGCCTCAGGCTTCTGACGCGGGTTGCTTGGAGCCGCAGGCTTTTCCCTCAAGGGCGCTCTCCTTTAAAAGCCGAGGAGCACGATTCGATAGATGCCGTTGGCTTGGTGCGCGGGGACAAAGAACTTGATGAATGTCAGCTCGCCGATCGCCCGGACCGGGGCATGCGGTCCGCTTTCCCAGCCTTGCGCTCCCAAGGTCTGAAGCTCGTAGTCGCGACCCGGCAGGCTGTCCCAGGTGAGGGTTATTTCCCGGGTGGGACCGTTCATGGAAATGAAGATGTCGAACTTCGCAAGGATCAGCCGGACCTCTTGATTGAAGGTGTCCGCCACATACACATTTCCCTGAGGATCGCTGACGGCCGATGTAGGACCGGACAACTCGTTGGGCGCGGGCGGGGACTCGATCTGGTCGTTTCCCGCGAATCGGGACACCACGCCAGTCGCGTCGAGCCGGAACAGCGAGTTGCGAAGGGAGTCGCAAATGATGAAGCCTCCGTCGGGGTGGGGAGTGATGTCCGTCGGCTCGCCATAGCGCGCTTCGAGACGAGGTCCCATCGCGGTGCCAGACTCGGAGCTGTTTCCTGAGAAGGTGGTGACGACGCCCGCGGAAGTCATGCGGCGGATCGAGTGATTGAGAGTGTCCGCGATGTAGATGCTGCCATCCGCTCCCACACAGAGTCCCTGGGGCGAGCAGAACCGTGCGGCCGAGCCGCTTCCATCCGTCTTTCCCCAGGCTCCGGGTGAACCTGCGATCGTGACGACGTTCGCGCTACCGTCGATCCTGCGGATGACTTGATTGCCGGTATCGCTGACATACAGGTATCCCGCTGGTGAATAGGCGATCCCGCCCGGGCTATTGAAGCGGGCGTTTTTGCCCTTGCCGTCGATACTCACGGGCACGGTCGTGTAGGCGGTCGTTCCATAGTTCAGCGTGATGTCATCAGCGTCGCCGAGATCTCCGGCCATCGTGGTCACCGTGCCATCCGGTGTGATCTTGCGGATGCAGTGATTCCCGCTGTCGGTCACGTAGAGGGTGCCGCTCGTCGTTGACAGGGCAATGTCGGTGGGGAAACGAAATCGCGCGGCAGATCCGACGCCGTCGACGGCTCCCGGCTCTCCCGCCGCACCGGCCAGCGTGGTGACCACCCCGGCCGCCGAGATCTTGCGGATCACATGGTTGCGGCCGTCGCAGACGAACAGGTTGCCCGCGGCGTCCCGCGCCATTCCCAAGGGATCGTTGAAAAGCGACTGGCCTCCCATTCCGTCCCGATGTCCGGCTTCGCCATTCACTCCCGAAACCGGCGAGACCGGATCCACCCCAAAGGCAAGCGGGCAGGTGGCGAGCAGCAAGGTGATGTAAGAAAGCCATTTCATCGTTCTACCCCCTCCGGAGCTCTTCTTCTCCGCTCGTCACGTTGGATCTCGACCTCCTTGCCTGCGGCGGAAGCCGGGACCTTGAATGCCCCGGTGGGGGCAAGTGCCTGCTTGCTGGCATTGAGGAGCGCGCCTGCCTCGCCATGGCGAACGTCGGAGACCTTGTAGACCGGACCGTCATGGGGGGAACTCTTCGCGTCCTCCGGTGCGGGGGAGCTGTGTCGGAAAAAGGCCCTCATTTCCTCCAGATTGAACGGCCGTGAGCCGCGCCGGCCGAAGACCACGGTCTGGTTGCCGCTCTCGTCAACCACCCGGTCCCGATCGAGTCCACGGGACACCGTCACGGCGATGCCCTTGGTCGGATATCCGGCGATCAACCTGGGCTGGGGCAGCGGCGAGAAGCCCATGTGCCCCGGCACGTTCTCGGGCGAAATCAACTGCAGCACCCGCATGCCATTGTGGCCGTCAGCGACCAAGGCAAACATCGAGGCATTGACCGAGCCGACCTGCACGTCCCTGACATCGTTGAGCTGCCCCCCGGCGGTGATGTGATCCAGTAGCTTGGGCTTCTCCGGATTCTCGATGTCGATGATGGCGAGGCCGTCCGCTCCATTGGCGACATAGAGATAGGTCCGTGCCGCGTACAAGCCCTCCGCGTGATTCAAGGGGACGGAGGCAACGAAACGCGGAGCGGTGGGATCGGAGGTGTCGAACACCTTCAACCCTTCCTCATCGGTCACGAAACCATAGCGCCACTGCAAGGTGAACTGACGAGCCCCGCGAAGCTTCGGGCCCGAATATCCTCCCGCCAGCCGTGGAGCGGTGGGTTCCGAGGCATCGACCACAGACAGCCCATTCGCCGTCGTGATGTAGATCCACTGGCCGGCCATCCATGCATGGCGTGCGCCGGTGAGTGCTCCGTTCGGATTGAAGGTGGCCACCTTCTTGACGAAGTTGTTTGCCGGATTGCCGTCGAGCAAGGTGACCACATCCGCCACGACCAGCCCCTCCTCGAGGTCGGTCACGAAAGCGTAGCCATGATACTTCTCGATCGGCGGTTCTTCGTTCTGGGGAAGTCGTGTCCGCGCGGGATCGTTGATCAAGGTGCTGGGAAGCGCCACCGAGGTGGCAAAGGGAGTGTCGAAGAAGGTGTCTTGTCCCAGGGGCGAGACCGGCGCGGTCACGATCCGCTCCGAGAAGTTCTTGTTGTCGACATTGGCGATGTCGAAGACGCCGAAGCCCTTTTTCCCGAGTGCGGCGTAAAGGTATTCGCCACGAGCCTGGAGATCGAGGGCGCCTCCCTTAGCGTGGTGATGGTAGGCGGTCTTGAGAAGGTTCTTGTTCGCCTCGTGCTGGCGATGGTTGTCGGGATAGGCGATGCGGTGGAGGTGGCTTCCGATCGCGGCCTGTGGCTCGCTTTGCTCCGTCCAGGCGACTGCCTCGAGCCCGTGATCATCGGTGCCCACATAGGCATAGCGCCCGAAGAAATTGACCGTTCCCGTGCCAAAGCCGAGCAACTGCGTCATGATCGCGTTGTTGTCATTGTCCTCCGAGAGGTGGCAGTCGCTGCAGTTCTTGGTCGTGCCTTTGCCACTGGTGGTGTGGGCGAAGTGAGGGTTGAAGGCCTGCCCCGAATGACCTTCCGAGGCAACCGTCTGCTGCTGGGAATAGAACCACTCGCGATTCGGCCCCTGCGAACCGACGACCACCGCGCTTGAGGAGCGCAAGACGGCCATCCGGTTGTCCTTGGCGGTGCTGTCCTTGCCGAGCATGAAGACGTCGTCGCGCACTACCTGGGGATTGTAAGAGGTGTAGTTCCGGGAGGTGGTGCCTTCGAACTTGTTAGTCGCCATCTTGTAGTTCGCCTCCATGGGCAGGTGACAGCCGAAGCAGGAGGTGGCCCAGGACGTGTGGCAGGTCTGGCAGTCCATTTCCTGATTGCTGTGCGCGAGTTCCTTCCCACACTTCGCCGGGTCGTCGGGGACGGTTCCCCAGTTGCGCCCGTCGCGCTTCAGGGTCTTCGCGTAGGCGCTCATGGCGTTGTAGTGTTCGGAGTCCGGATTGACCGTGTCGATCGTCTGCGGGATCTCCCACTCGAGTTTCTCCTCCATCGCCGACTGCTGGAAGAGCTGCTTGCCATCGGCACTCCACCGGAAGCGCGGTCCGAAGGAAGTGTTGCTCGCGCGCAGCAGGTCAACCGGTTCGACCTTGCCGGCCTTCGACAGCGTGCCGCCTTTGCCTGAGGTGATCAAGGAGGGGCGCTGGCTGACGGTGCCGTGGCAATCCACGCAGGTGACCGAGGTGGCCGCTCGCGGCTCGACGTAGAGCAGCCCGTTCCCATGGACATCGTCGAGGAAGTGGCAGTCGACGCACTGCATCCCGCGCTCGAGGTGGACATCCTTCAAGTGGACCGCCTTCTTGAACTTGTCCTTGTCGTCGTGGGCAATGGGATCGCCCGCACGGGTCAGGAGGGTTCCCTCACGGTCCTTCTTGAACACCCCGCGGAACATCCAGCCATGGCCATGGTAATCGGCGAACTGGGTGTGCTTCAGCTTGGGATTCAGTTCCGCGGATTTCTCCAGGAAATTGATGTCTCCCCAGAGCCCTCTCGCGGCGGCGGCCTCGGGATTGTTTCGCAGCGACTTCGCCATCTCCTCGTCGCTCGGGTCCTTCTGCTCCTTCGGATAGAGGTGCTCGCCATCCGACTCCTGATCCCACCAAGTGTATCCGAGATAAGGATTCACGAACAGGTTCCCCTGGTGCATGTGGCAGGTCATGCATTGGCTGGAGGGGATGCTGCGGGTGAACTTGTGGGCGATCGGGTGACCCTTTTCCTTCTTGGAGATCATGGGATCCGGATTGAAGGACAAGCCTTGGTTCCCGTAGGCGCTGTACCATCCCGAATTCGAGGGCGAGCGGTCGTTCGCATAGACGACGTGACAGGAAGTGCAGCCGCTGGAGCGGTAGTCGCCGGGCCGATCGTTCGATCCGAAGAAGTCTAACAACGGATCGTGAAGCCGCGTCTTGTGGGCGCCGATGATGACGGGGTCGATCCGCGACAGCGTGCCGAGGCCACGCTCCGACAGTCGCCGGAGCGGACGGCCGGGGGGCTCGAATGGATCGGGATTGCCGAGGTCAAGGGGCTTGGCTCCGCCCTTTTCGAAGATCCGGAACACGTTGCCGGTTTGCCCGATATGGAAGCGCGGCAGCGGCATGATCTCCGGCACGATCGCCATCTTCCTCTTCATTTCGTCGGTCACATTGATCGGGCTGCGCAGGGCCAAAGGCACGCCATTGGCTCCGTAGGCCTGCCCGAAGATCGAGTCCTTCAGCGGATAGGCTCCGTTGTTGTAGGCCGCCGCACCCCACAGCATCGCGCCATGCCGCATCATGCTGTGATTGACGTGGTCCACGGATTCCGCATGACAGTCGCCACACGTCGTCTTCGCCACCCGGAGGTCGCCGGGATTGACGAAGCGGATGAACTCTGGCGACTCGTGATTGAGCAGGACGTCACTGCCGCTCGGATTGGCCGAACTCTCGAAGAAGACCGGATTCCGCGGGGCAACGTGGGCCTGCCGCATGGTCAATCCCGGTGTCGGATCTCCGCCGTGACAGTCGATGCATCCGAGCCGCACATTCGGGCTGTCGTGCGGGTCGTGGGATCCGGTGTGGCATTCCAGGCAGCCGCGGCTGTTTGCCATGACGGTGATCGTGGATTGATCGACCTTGCTTGCCGCGGGAATCGGCGCGTTTGATTTTCCGCCCACTTGGGGCACGGCGATCGCGGGACCAAACAAGCCGCCTTCCACTTTGCCCTCCGGAGGTTGCTGGGCAAGCGCCAGCGGTACCCACAGGCTGACGATGAGCGTGGTGACGATCCGCAGGCGTGGAGAATAATTGTCCATTTTCAGAAGGTCAGAAGGTCGACGTGGCGGTGATGAAGCCGCTGTAAAGAAGGTCATCATCCCCGCCATCCGGGAACGGGGTGAATCCGGGCACGGCCGGCGTTGATTTCCGGTAGATGTCCTCGAAGGCCGCGCCGGTGAACAGCAGGCCGACGCCGGCATTCAGCTTCAGGTTCTCCGTGAGAAAGGGCCGGTATTCGACCCCGAAGCTCAGGTCCCAGCCGATCTCACGGTCGATGTCCTCCGTCACCAGCGCGGTGGCGATTGCGTCCGTCTCCATGAACATGAGGTAGTTGAGGTTGGCGAAGAAGCGCGTCTTCGGCGTGACTTCCCACTCCTCGCCAAGGCCGGCGATGAAGATGCCGGGGTTCACGAAGTTCGACTGGCCGAGGAACTTGTTAGAGCGAAGATTGGGGAGCAGGCTCAGGCGTTGGGTGAGCAAGACCGCGGTGCCGCCCAGATTCGGCCCCTGCCGCTGCCAGTAGCTGAAGGGGCCTCCGATGAAGTTCGGATTGTCGATGATCGAGTCCCACCCCTCCGCCTTCCCATCGGTCGCATCCTCGTCGCCCGAAGCATAGAAGAGCACCAGCTTGTGACGCATCCAGTCGATATCGACCGATAGTTCGAGGGCTGCCATCCACGCGCTGATATCGACCTCTCGTCCTGCGATGCCGTTCAAATCATCCTCACCGAAAACGTGGTAGAGCGAATGGCTGATATTCGCCCGCCCGATGTGTCCCTCGCCATTCCAGCCGAGGTAGTAGGCACTGACGTCGTGGGGCGCGATGGTGCCGATGGGTGAAGGACGGACGATGTTGCCGGCACTGTCGAAGATCAGGTCGCTGCCGCGGTCCCAGTTGGCCAGGAAGTTGAACTGGGTGGTGTAGCCCTTGAAGAGGAAGTCCTGCCAGTAGAGGTTGGCGATGAAGACGTTTTGGTTCCGGTCGTCCCAGGTATTCAATTCCGAGAAGGACTCCTTCTCGAAGAGGTCGAAGAAGGCGAGGTTATACTGCAGGCGGTTCTTGCCGAGATTGCCGAAGAGCCGATACCCCCAGTTGGCGTCGAAGAAGACATGGCCACGGAAGTCCGCGTTGAAGATCTGGGTTCCGATCCGCGCGGCCGCGAAGTCGTAGTTCTCCGAGAGGTCGAGCAGGTGGGATTCGAAGAAGAACTGCTGCAGGGCCACGCGGGTCTCCGTCCGCTCGGTGGCCCGGGTCTGATAGAGATCGGTCAGCGAGGGCATCAACAGCGGATCGAGGAAGTCATCGATATCGCTCGGGTCCAGGTCGCCGATCAGGTCGGGATCAAAAAAGTCGGGCGCAGGGTTGGAGGATTGGCCGAGGCCGCGCGGATCCGCCGCGACCAGCGTGGTTTCATGCGCGGAGATATAGTTTACGTTGAAGACCGGCTGGATCCGGAAGAGCCAATCCACGGGCCGGAACGAGGTCTCACCGCGGAAGATTTCGAAAGTGATGCCGGTGTTTGAGTTGATGACGGTCTGGTCGCCGCGGCCATAGAACTCGGAGCTGAAAGGGCGCGCGGTGCTGACGCCCGACGGCGTGGGAAGGTCGCGCACTTCGACATCGGTGGTGTTCTGCAGCGTCAGCGATGCGAAGATGTCTTGTCCGATGATGGGGACGTCGCCCTTGAGCGTGCTCTGGAAATAGGGATGCCAGAGATACGGCGTGGGTTCTTCGTAGGGAGTCTCGGCGGTGCGATCGTCCGGATAGCGATCCCATTTTCCGGGCGGTATGCGCCAGCGGTCCGCGACGGCTTTGGTGAATGGCGGGTATTCGACGTCCTGATAGTGGCCGGCATGCCAGTGTTCGTAGATGTGTTCCTCATAGCGGACCTCGTCGCGGGGAAGCTGGAATTCCCCGGCGATTTCCGGCTCGAAGGGTTCCCACTCATCCCGTGCTGGCAGCACCTGGGCCTCGAGCACGCGCTGCTCCACATCCGCACGCGGCAATTGCAAGTCCTCGGGAATCATCGGCGCGTAACTTGGCCCTGCTTTCAGCGCGCCCGCATCGCGCTTGAAGAAGTCCTCGTCTCCTGCCCCGCCGAGATCCCTGAAAAACCCATCACCGCCTGGCTTGATTTCTCCGGTCCCGGGGGCGCGTTCACCGTCGGGCCGTGCGCTTCCGGCATCGGCATCTTCCTTGCGCGCGGGAAGAAGTCCGGTCGTCAGGTCCCCGGTATCGGGATTGAATTGCGCCGGCGGCAGCGGGATCTCTTCGGTACGGATGATCTCCTCGCGGATTTCCACCACCGGCCTGCCGGCCTCGATCGGGAGCGGGGTTCCCGAGTCCGGCGAGAAGAGTTCCGGGCTCGCCGGCTCCCCCTCAGCGGGCTTCTGGTGAAGGGTCAGGCGGTCCGGTCGTTTCTCGCCGGGTGATAGATCGGCTTCCGGGGTGCGCCGGTGAGGCGGATGATAGCATGTGGCCAGCACGACACACAGACAGGCGCTCGGAATTCGCCCTCTTGGTCTGGATCGTCTGCGATTCATCTTCTCCAAAACTTCAATCGGTCGGGAAACCTGGTGAGCCGTTATTTCTCAGGGAGCGCCGCGGCGGCGACCGAGTCGAGCTTCTGCAGGAAGCGGTCGATCGCCGCTTGATCGAAGCTCCTTGGCGGCTTGGCTGCGGCGAAGAGGCCCTCGATCGCGCCGTCCGTGATCGGCCTCGGCTTTTTCGGCCCGGCGGTGGATTCATTCAGTCGATCGATCGCCAGGGCGAGGCGCTCGGCATAGTGTCCGATCGCGAGGAAACGGATTTCCGGGGTCACCTCGCCGAAGGCAGCGGGTTGGAATGGCGTCCGGTCGTTGAGAAGTTTCTCCAAGATGGCCCGTTCCTTCTCCACGCTCATCGGTTCGCTGGAGATCCGCTTGGCGTATTCATCCGCGCGGCGGACCAGGTCTTCCGGGGAGTCAGGCCAGTTGGTGCCGGTTGCCTGGAGCAGGGCCTGGATCGCCACGATCTCGGCGCGGCGACGCTCGGCTGGTTCGCGGCGGTCTTGGGCGGCGGCTTCGCGCAAGGCGACCGCTTGGCCCACGAGCCAGGTCCGGCCATGGGAAAAACCATCCGCCTCTTGCCAGTGTTTCGGCTGTGCAACCAAGAGGCCGTCGAGTTCGAAAACCAAGGGGGGATGATTCGCTTCCAGCAGGTTGTTGGCGAGGTTCTGATGGCAAGCGACGCAGTTGTTGGCCCGCTCGTAGGCGGTTTCCAGAGGCCTCATGCCAAGCCGGGCGAGGGCATCCTTGGGGAACTCCGAGCGAGGCCGGGTGTGGGAAAGCAGCCAGTTCTCGGCTCCACCGTGGCAGTTGGCACAGGAGACGTGCTTGCCGCAGTCCAGCTTGTCCTGCTCTTTGACTGTCGAGGCGAAGACCGCGGGGTCCACTTGCCGCATCGGGGCATGGCATGCCGTGCAACTGGAAGATTGGGCGGCATCCGCGATGCCTAGTCTTCCGGCGAGCGCGCGCGACTGCCCATTGTCGAGAGTGGCGGCGGAATTGTGATGAGGATCGTAGTCACGCCAGATCAGGTAGGCACCGCGATTCAAGCCCGCTCCGCCGTGACAACCGCTGGTGCTGCAGGACTGGGGCGCGAGCACCTTGGATGGCGCCTCCGGCTCCGCGAGTACGACCCTCAGGAACAAGGCTGCGACCGAGACAACAAGTAGGGGGGAGCCTAGTCTCATTCATCTGTTACTCTGAATTGCGGGCATGCTTGCTGGCAAGGCGATTCTCGGCGCCAGAGGCCCCGAATGGCTGTTAGCTGAAGCATCCCTTGAGCCATTTTACTTGGCCAAGAGGTTAACAATTCATCGGACAACTTGCGATGCGCTATGTTCACCCGCAGGGCAAGTTTCCCGTCAGGCGGCCACGCGTCGCGGGATCATGGCCAGCGCCATCACGAGAAGCTGGCTCGCGACGAACGCGGAAAGCCACACGAACGCGCGGTCGGTGAAGCCGTAGGAGTGCAGGCCAATGCCCAACATGTTAGTGCCAAACCACGACCAACTGGTGACGATGTTCCCGAACACCGCCATCACCATCATGCCCTTTTCGCGGATCATGCCCCCCCACCGGGCGTGCAGGATGAGCGCGTTCCAGATCACGATCAAAAGGGCCCCATTCTCCTTCGGATCCCAGCCCCAGAACCTCCCCCAGGATTGGTCGGCCCAGATGCCACCGAGGACCGTGCCGACGAAACTCGCCAGGGTGGCAAAGCAGAGGGTTCCGTAAACCATGCCCCGCATCGAAACGGCCTCCGTCTTCGGAACGCCCACCAGGGCGTGACGCACCAGGAAGAGGATGGCAATGGCTCCCGCCAGGAAGGTCGCCGAGTAGCCAAGCGTGATGACGATGACATGGGTGGCGAGCCAGAAGTTGCTATCGAGCACCGCACGCATCATCTCGAGCGTGTCGCCGCCGAGCGACAGGTGATGGGCGATGAGCAGGGTGGCAAAGCCCGTGAGGGCCGCGACGGCGGTCCCGATCGCGTTCTTGTGGAAGAGCTCGAGCACGATGCTCAGCACGATGGCACCCCAGCCGATGAAAATGGCGGAGGAATAGAGGTTGGTGACCGGAGGCCGGCCTTCTAACATCATCCGCGTGATCAACCCGACCGTGTGAATCACGAAGCCGAGGAGGAGCACGCGGAACGCCGTGGTTCGCAACCCGCCCTGCGGCCATAGCCACGAAAGGAACGCGCACACGAAGCTGGCGATGTAGACCGGCATGCAGGAAGTGAACGGCGCGAGCTGATTGAAAATCCATTCGGCGCGTGATTTTCGCAGGTCGCCCGGGCGCTCCTCCTGCAGTTGGTTGCGCAAGTTCCCGACGGTGGAATCGAAGGTGGTGGTGTCTCCGGCTCGCCATGCGGTGCCGAGCCGGGCATAGGCCGAGGTGGATGGATTCAGTCGGCCGTCCGAGGCCGCTGCCAGAGCCGAGTCGGCCAAGGTGCGCCACACGCCAGGGCTCGCCGCCGGTGAGGGTGGCTCCGTTAGAACATTGGTTTGTGCGGACCACTCGCCAAGCACTCGCAGGCGTGCCTCGGCAGCCTCAATGACGGTGGCATCGTAGTCCTCGCCGCGCTCGCGTTTGGCAGTTGCCTCGGCGGCGCTCTTGGCTCCCGCCACGAGCTGGTCCAAGTCGAACTCAAGTTGCTTCGTCGCCGGATGGCCGAATGCGAACTTCAGCTGTTGGTAGCGCTCGAGATCCCGCCACAGTTTCATCACCGCCTTTTCATAGGTGCTCCAGGTTTGAGGTTCCTTGGCGGCGATCCGTGAGGCTTCTTCCGACAATTTCCCGAGCCGGGGGACCAGGCTTTCGAAGGAGAAGTATTTCTCCTCATCGACCGTCAGACCCATCAGCCCGAGGGCTTCGTCGTGCAGCACCGGAAAGACCATCCGCCGGTCCGCGGCATCGGGTTGGAAGGCGAGTTCGGCCAGCCAGGCGGTGGGGGAGGGGGGGGCATCCTTGCCGGAAACCCGCTGCTTGCCGCGGATGGAAAGGAGCGCGTTGCGAGCGAGGGAATCGATCGGTTGGACCCGGCCATTGGCGACCACGGGCAGGCTGCCGAAGGCACGGAGATCCGGTCCCGGCGGTTTCTTTAAACCACGCCACGCCCCGGTCCCCAGCACGAGCAGGCAGAGGAACGGGAGCAGCCAACCCAGGCGGCGCATCGGGAATGTCATGGGGAAGGGGAAGGTGCGGGGCGCTTGCGGGTCACGGCCTTGGCCAGATGCTGGGAGAAGATCCAGAGGAGGCCCAAGCCGACCATGCTGCAGGCGAGGTAGGGCAAGGTCCACACCGGGTTGCGCACGACATGGAGGATGCTGGTCCGGTCATTGTTCGCGAAGCCGGACTGATAGAAGGTGAGGCCCTGATAGCGCAGGGGATGATTCATGTAGACGAGCGTTTCGCGGTTTTCACCAGCCGCGGGGTTTTCCAAGCGGATCCGGCTGGAAAAATTCTTGGGGATCTGGGTGCCGAGATAACGGTCATGGGTGAAGTCGAGCAGGCGGATGGAAAACGGGTAGTAGTGCCGGCGCTGGCGGAGCGCCATGCCCCGCGGGCGCCCCTCGGGGCCGAAGTTTTGGGTCGTCGGAAAGCCGCTGGAGAGAAGCCAGGTGCCGAGTGATTTCCCGTCGGCACCGAAGACCTCGACGAAGGCGGAACTGTGATCGATCCGGTCCATGGCGGTCTCGTGTGGCAGCTCACGCACCGCGTGGCCGGTTCCTGGGCCGCGGTCGGCCCGGGTTGGACCGAAGTTGGGGCCAGCCGAGCTTTCGGCGACGACCTCGCTGTTGCGGAAGAAGCGGACGATCCTCAGTGAGAAGCCCTCGAGGTCGAACCGCTCACCGTCGCGCAGGCGGCTCATGGGGATGGCCGTGACGACTTCCACCCCGGGCTCGCTCGCGTCCACGATCGCCAGCTCGATCTCTCGGGACGCCGTCGAATAGTTGCGGGCCTGGCCTTCATCGAGAGTCATCTGCGACTCTTCCGCGAGGACAGCAGTGAACAGTTCCCCGAGCAGCAGCAGGATGATCCCGAGGTGGACCAAGACAATACCCGCCTTCTTCCGATGGAACTCGAAGCGGGTGGCGTGGGCAGCCACCAGATTGAGCAGGAGAAGCGAGCCCAGCAGCATTCCTCCAGGAAATGGAATGGATGTCTTGCCCTCGCCGGGAGCGAGATCGAACCACGCGATCCAGGCGCGGAGATGACGTTGCTGGACCTCATGGATTCCCAATTCGACCTGCGCCAAGGTAGCGGCGAACACCAGGATCATGCACAGCGCCAGGAGCACCACGGTGAGACGCAGCGAGCTGAGCGCACGGGTGATGGAGCGAACGGTATGGACCATCGTGGAATCCAACGTCATGGGAGGATGGCCGATCGGACGAAGGCCTCGAACTTTTCCTTGTTCTGGCGGACGAGCTCCGCATCGCCAGTCAGCTTGAAGAACCAGGTGACGCCGCCTGCGCGGAGGATCGCGGCGCTGGTGGCGCCCGGCCGATTGCCCTCGGAGATCGCTTCTTCGCTGACCATGTGGGTGATGATCGCTGGGCCGGAGGGAGTCTCAAGGGTTGGCCATGTCGCCGGATCGTCGTCCGCTTTCAATTCTGGCAGTTTGAGTTGTTGGCGCCAGCGGTTCACATTGTCGAGCGTGTTGCCCCCGTCACCCATCAAGGGGATGACCGAAACATCGCCGTCCACGCCGCCGGATCCCGGAATGCTGAAGCTCGCGACCCTCATCGAGCTACCCTCGCTCTTCACCCAGCCGTCGGGAACGTCGAGGTTGATCCGGGGTTTCTCGGGGGTCGGAGGGAGTTTCGGCGGCGGGGGCGGAGTCGCTGGCCCACCCTGGATCCCCGTCAGGAAAGTGAGGAACTCGCCCCGGCATGAATCGAGCTCTGCGACCGGTGAGTTGAGCTTGAAGAACCACGTCTGATCGCCGTGGGAAAGGATCGCTGCGAGGATTCCTTTGGACGCGCCGCGCAACTCATAGAGGGTGGCGTGGGCGGCGAGGGTCTTAATCTCGATGCGTTCGCCCTCCGGTTTCGTCACCGCGGGAAGCCCAATCTGCTCGCGCCATCGGTTCACGTTGGCATCGGCACCACCGGCGTCTCCCGGCAGAGCGGAAATCGACACCTCGCACTCCGGGCGGAGGCGATAACGGGCCTGCTGGAATTGTCCCGGTTCTTGCGCGCCCCAGTTCTCCGGGACCTGCCAACGGATCGACTTCGGAGATTCGGCCGGAGCGGATGGTGCCGGCTTCTCATCGAAGTCGACGACCGCGACCCGGTAGGTGCGGATCTTTTCTTCGGAACAGGAAGCCAGCACGAGACAAAGCGTGGCAAGGCTGAGAACGGGTAACCGGTGGTGGATCATCAGCGACGAGGCAATCACTTGGCGGGCGCGGCTTTCACAGGGTCCCCGAACAGGGAGCCCTTGGCGTGGTGATAGGTGTGACAACTGGTGCAGCGGTGATCAATGCCACCCTTGGGGCTGTGACAATCGACGCACCGCTTGATCGACGGGAGGTTGAGATCGCTGGTCTTCTCGCTGACGGTCACATTGTGGCAGTCGGCGCATTTGAAGCCCTTGCTATGGAGGTCGTGATTGAAGCTCCCGAGGGTCATCCAGCGCTCGGGAGTTGCAGGCTTGGCGATGCCAGGGGTGCCGTTCGTGTCCTTGGGGTCGGTGACTTCATGGCAGGTGGCGCAGCCATTGAATGGAGTCTGGCGCCCATCGGGCAACTTGCTTTCGTGGTCCGCGAAGAACACCGCCCGTTCGAGGAATTCGCCGCTTTGTTGATAGCTGCCTTCCAGGTTGGCCACCTTCGAATCCACATATTTCTTGAGAGCTTCAGCCTGCGTGATTCCTTCCTGGGTACGGGCGTACTCCGCATACTGGATGGGGAGGCTTCGCACGAATGCGCGGACATAATAGGGATCGCCGTGTGGCAGGAGGAGGCCAAGGTGGGTTTCATCGCTGGTGCCGGGATCAAACTTCAGCGGGTGGCAAGTGGCGCAATGCTGGGAGTAGGTGATCGGCCTTTGATACTCGCCGCGGGCGTCGCGCTCGTGACAGTGGCGGCAGTCGAGTTGCTCGGTACTGGGCGGTGGAAAGGGAAGGCCTCCGTCCTTCAAATGGTAGGCATGGTTGAACTTCAGCGGATTCGTGTCGCGCACTTGTCCGGGCTCGAGGTCACGGAGCTGCCGGAACTCCGGGTGATCGGTGTGAAAGCTGTTGATCACTTCCGTGTAGCCGGTTGCCGGTCGTTGCCGTGGTGGGGCCACGGAGCCGGAGTCCTCCGCCGGAGTGGAGTGGGCACCCTTTGCCTGTTCGCGGGCCTTGGCCATGAGCGTGGCATCGCCGTGACAGGAGATGCAGAGGCCGCTGTCGACCTCGGGCATGGCGCCATCGGTGACGTGCTCCTTGTGACAGGCATGACAGGCGAACTGGGAAGGCATGTTCGCCTGGTGGAAGTCCATCCCCTGATGGCAGGCGAGACAGCTCTGATCCATCGGGGAAGCTTCGAGCGGGCCCTTGCGGGTCCAGTCGTGGGGAGCCAATCCTTGCTTGAACGCCTCGACTGCCTGGACGTGCCATTGCCCGCCATCCTTGCCGGCGCTGGCGTGACAGGCGGCGCAGCTACTCTGATCGCCCGACATCGCGGCGTGCCGCTTCGTGAAGTGATCGCTGGCATGCACGCTGGAAATCGGTCCCGGGTTGATGAAGTCATCGCGTCGCGAGCCCCCGATGCCGATGTAGAGCGCGATGAGGCTGGCGAGGATGGTGACGAGCGTGACCCGCTTGCGGATGCCGCGGAGCGTCAGGCGCGGCTGGCACTTGGGAACTGCGTTGCAGCAGGTGCCGTCGGGGAAGGGACCTTTGTCACACGTGCCGCCGGCGGACTTCGCACGGGTGCACATCCAATGCCCCTTCGATTCGCCGGGCTTGGTTTCCAAGCGGGGCGCGCACTCGTAGGTGGCCCGGCATTTCCCTCGCGGCGAGGGTCCGACCGAGCAGCTTCCTCCCTGGCAGGTGCGACCGCAGGCCCAGTCATGGTTCGGCCGGATGTAGTCCTTTTCAGGAAACTCCGGGGTGGGGTGGGGGTCACTCATAACACGGCGGCGGAGAAGGCGTGGACAAGCACGATGTGCAGCACGGAAAAGACCAGAAGGGCGTAGCTGAGAGGAATGTGCACGAACAGCCAGAGCCGCAGGGCGGACTGAAGCGAGTATTGGTAGTCGAGCAGGTGCTTGCGGCTGACGAGTTCCCGCAAGCGGCCGAGCATCTCGCGTTCGCTTCCCTTGGCGTAGCGTTCGACCTCATCGAAACGCGAGGCATGGGCCGCCAGCGGTGCCTTGGACTGTCTCAGATGAGCCCACCAATTGCAGGGCTTGGTGAAGAACAGGCCCAGGTCTTCGGTGTAGAAGCCGGTGGTAACGGGGGAGGTCTGGCCGTCGGTGCTCGCCAGCATCAGCGCCTCGGCCGCCTCGCGCAGATGCGCCCGGGCGTGGGGGATGCGTTCGTAGGGAGTCTCGTATCCGGAGATGGTGAGCTTCCTCGGGAAGGTGCGGCTCATCCACCAGCCGACCAGACCTGAAACGAAGACCACCACGAAGCACCAGGCGAGGAGCTGATGGAAGATGCCCGCGGGCCAGGTCCATCCCATGTGGGCGAAGAAGAGAGGGCCGGAGACGACCCCGAGGAACAGGTGCATTTTCAGCCAGAAACTGGCACTGCCGAGGCGCAGGAATGGAACCCGCTTGCGCAGGTTGAAAAACGTCAGGATTAGCATCAGCGCGAACAGCACCCAGCCGCTCAGGTAGGCATGGCGCGGATACTGCGGAATCAGCACGATGGCAGCCGCCAGAAGGGCGGCGATCACCACTGCGGTCACCAGCACGCCACCGAGCTTTCTCCGCGGGGAGCCTAACGTTCCTTCAGCCATTGCATGAGCGAGGTTTCCCGGGTGAGGTCGGTACGGACGAGGGCATCGTGCGGACAGGCGCGCTGGCAGGCGGGGCCTCCCGTCTGCTCGATGCACAGGTCGCACTTCGTCGCCTTCAGAATCGGCTGCTGTTGATCATCGACCCAGAATCTTCCGCCCTTGGAGCGGACTTCGACCATGCGGATCGCGTCGTAGGGGCAGTTGGCGGCGCAGATGCCGCAGCCGATGCATGTGGAGGGGTTGATGACCACCTCGCCGCCGACGCTCACCCGGTGGATGGCGCCGGTGGGGCAGCCGATCATGCACACGGGATCGACGCAGTGCATGCAGGCGTTCGCGACCATCAGGTTGTCGACCATCGGGCCATGTCGCAGGAAGCGCGGGTTGCCGTCATGGGTGGCCGCGCAGGCGCGAACGCAATCGTCGCAGCGGGTGCAACGGTCCATGTCGATTACCATGGATTGGGTACCATTGAAGAACCGGCGCTCGGCCATGAACTCCATCAGGTTGGCTGGAGGGAGGACGCCATTACCAGCGGAACGGCCCCCGGGCGGTCGCGGGGCATTCGTCTTTGCGGACCGTTTGATCTCCCGGCGAGCGTGCTTTTCGATCACGGCGGTCGGAATGAAGATCAAGTGTGCATAGCCCAACGTTCGGAGCGAATGCTGGGCAGTCATCTCCTGGCTGGGGTCGTTCCAATGCGCGGCGATCTCGTCGAATCCGAACATGCTGCCCGCACCGATGTACTTCAAGGTGCGCTCGCCATTGCCGTGGCGCTGGCTGACCCGGCAGAAGCCGGCGCGCACGAAATGGACGCCATTGAGGTAATCGCCTTCCTTGACCACCACCGGTTCCTGGCTCGCCAAGGTAGCCCGGTCGCGGGAGGCCATACTGCGATAGTCCCCCGACCAGTTGTAGGCACCGAAGGTTTCAAAGCGGGCTTCGTTGCAGAGGGCTTCGAACTCGGGGCTGTTCGCGTCGAGGTGGGCGAACAGCGGGATGTCCCGCATGAAGGCGCGCAGCGAGTACTTCCGGTAGTTCGCATCGATTTGCCGGCCGAGTGCGGCGTCATATTTCATCAAGTCCCGCAGCCCTTCCCAACTGAACTCCAGCAGCTGCGTGCCGGGTTCCGTGGCGATCACCGTGGCGGTTCTCGGCATCCGGCTGAGCGCGGAAATTTCGCCGAACATCTGGCCTTTCCGGACCGGGTCGGTCTGGACCCCGGAAATCGTCTGGGGGAAATCCTGAAGATAAACCGCGTTGCGTGAGGCATCGACCGACTCCCTGAAGTCATCGCTCACGCGCAGGGAATTCTGGCTCCATTCTTCCGCTTCGCTGCGGTTGGTCCACAGTTGGGCGAAGCGGCTGAAGAGGTTCTTCCGCTTCTCGCTCGGGGAGCGCCCCAGGATCTTGGGATCGAGGTGCGGCTTCAGGACTACCTGGACCTCGCCCGAGAGGACGAGATAGGCCGAGGTGCCGTAGTCGCCGCGTCGCAAGACGATCTCACCCGCATCGAAGCTGCGCACGGCCGAGTCTGCCTTCAGGATGCCACGCAGGGGCGTCCCTTTGGGGAAGCCAGCCTCGTTCATGCTGGCGAAGGGCTCCTCCTTCATCAGCATGTCCACCGTGGCGTCACTCATCGCCGGATCGAGAGGGTCGTCCCAGCGCTTCGGGCGGGTG
The DNA here is from genome assembly GCF_025950235.1 of Luteolibacter arcticus. Lineage (NCBI taxonomy): Bacteria > Pseudomonadati > Verrucomicrobiota > Verrucomicrobiia > Verrucomicrobiales > Verrucomicrobiaceae > Neoluteolibacter > Neoluteolibacter arcticus. The sequence goes on from NZ_JAPDDT010000012.1 coordinate 159,715, forward strand.
GCCTTGCGGGTGAGACTGTCAAGAGTGCTATCGGAGTCGGCCATGGTGTTCGGTTCAGGCGTCGATCACGAGGTTTCCCTTGGGGCGGCAGATGCACGTCAGGCAACTGCCTTCTTCCGGCGGATCGCCCGGTGCGATTTCGTAGTCGACCCCGCCCTCCTTGATGGCCACGAGACATGATCCGCAACTGCCCGCACGGCATCCCCCTTCGATCGATCGGATCCCGTTGTTTTCCGCGAAAGCCAGCAGGTTGCCTAGGGCGGGATCCCAAACGAGACGTTTGCCGGTCTTGGCGAATTCGATTTCGATCGCCGGCTGGTTGCCCTTCGGCTCCGGGGTTTCCTTCGGACCGGTCTTGACCGTCGCCGGACCAAAGGCCTCAAACTTCACGTCCTTCTTCGGAGCTCCCCATTCGTACAGCCCGTGGACGAGGGTGTCCATGAAGGGTCCGGGTCCGCACAGGTAGAAGATATAGTTCGACGAGGGCAGGACTTGCTTCATGAGGTCTATGGTGACCCGCCCCTCGTGGTTGTAAGACTTGCCAGGTACGTCGCCATTCGCGGGGCGGCTGTAGCAGACATGGAGCCGCAGGTTCGGGTTGGCCTTCTGAAGCGCGAGCATCTCCTCGCGGAACATGTGGTCCTCGCCATTCCGGCAACCGAAGAAAAAGTATATCTCCCGCGTGTCGCCGAGGTGGGTCAGCGCCCGGGCCATCGCGAGCATGGGGGTGACGCCGATGCCGCCGGAAATCAGGACCGCCGGCCGGTCCTCGTCCACGTCCAGATAGAAGTGCCCGGTCGGTGCCTTGACGTCGAGGATGTCGCCTTCCGACACTTGGTCGCAGAAGAAACTCGAAATGACTCCGGGACGGGCACCCGGTTCGTTGCCGGGGGGCAGGGCGCGCTTGATGGTCACCCGGTAGTGGCTATCGGTGACGAAGCCGTCCGAGAGCGAGTAACACCGGACCAACGGCTTCTCCGCGTCGGGCGGATGAAGTTGGAAGGTCAGATACTGGCCGGGCTTGAATGGCGGCAGGGGCCGGCTGTTGTGGGGAGTGAGGTAGAAGGAATAGGTGTCCGGGCACTCCTGGACCTTCTTCGCGACGGAGAACTTCCGGTAGCCGTTCCATGCGGTCTCGGGAGCTGCCTGCGCCTGGCGATTGAGGATTTCGATCCGCTTGCTCAAGGCCGCCAGTTCGAGTCGATTGCGCCGCGCCTCAAAGCGCTGGCGGCTAAGGAGCGCCCACCACTGGGTGGCGAGGTAACCGGTCATGACCACTCCCCCCACCACTCCCACCGTGAGGAGAGGACTTGATTGGGCAAATTCGAAGAATGCTTGGCGGGTCACCGTCTTGGTCTGGGAGGATTGGACCGGAGGAGGAGGATTGGACCGGAGGAAATTCAGCTCACGCCTGAATCCGGGAAGGAACCGATGCCTTGAAGGTCATCCCGTGGTTCCAACACGCTGGCGCTTGGAGAGCATGTTAGCCGGTATTGGTCAGTGTATGCAGGGAGGATACCATCTTCATAGCCTATCCGATCAAATCGGGAGGAGGGCGTCAAGTCAGTGGGAATCTCCCGTCCCGTTAGCGCGAAAAAATTTCTCCAGCCTTCGCAAGAATGCCGAAGCTTCGCGTCTGTAGATCAGGGTGCCGGATCAGGGCACTTCTTCACCGCCTCGGAAACCCGCCCCCGGCAACTGGAAGGCTACTCGCCCCAAGGTCGCCAAGCGGACTTCCGGAAATTTGATCGTCAACAAACCTTATTCCAAACAAGGCCGGAGATGGTGTGAAATGCCGCTTTTCTTGGGTACTAATCCAGTGAAGCCTTCACAGAGAAGGAGCAGGTATTTCCAGCACCATGCCGCGCTGAAGAAAAGAACCGCACACCTCCCTAGTCATGACTGCCCTCCCCGAAAAATCGGCCCATGGCCGAGACGGCGCGCGTGCGCCCATGCCCCCCCCGCCCATGCCCCCCCCCACTCCTCAAGCCCCGCGTGAAATCCGGCGCGGCCTGCTGTCCCGGATCTTGCGGCTTGCGCTCTTCCTGATGATGCCCGTGATGGTGGGAGGCGTATTGTGCGCGGCCCCGGCGAATGACAAATTCACGAGCGCAGTGACGCTCAACCCGACGGCGCAGGGGGTGACGATCACTTCGAACAACTTCCTGGGCACGGTGGAGGAGGGGGAGTTTTGCCCGGAGGACATGGGCTCGCCGGCGCGGTCGGTGTGGTATCGCTTCGTCTCTCCGGCGGGAGGCACGAGGATCGAGCTGAACACGAACGGCAGTGACTTCGACACGAAGATCAGCCTCTACCGCGGAACTGCGACGGCAGGCGTTGCGGGGGTGGGGGCTGTGATTGGCGATGATGATGGTGGGGAGGGATTCTGCAGCGAGTTGGTGTACACCATTCCAGCGGGAGATCTCTCGGACTATTTCATCGCGATCGATGGCAAGGACGGGGACATGGGGAATTTCAGGCTGAACCTGAATCCGGTGGGAACCGAGGAGCCTGACTCGCCGCCGGAGAATGATCGTCTGGCGGATGCTTTCAGCCTGTCGTTCCAGGACGGCTATGCGTATGATTCGGGATACCATCCGTATGCCACGGTCGAGACGGGCGAGTTTGCCAATCCGGGATTGCCGGCGCCGGTGAGGTCGGTGTGGTACCGGATTCCATCGCCGCCGCAGGGAGCATCTTACACGGTGGTGGCCGGCAAACGTTACAGCCTGGCCGATGCGGTGATTTCGGTGTACCGAGGGAATGCGAGCGCGGGAGTGGCATCGCTGACGCCCGTGACGGGGAATGACAACTGGCAGGGGAACGTGTGGAGCCGCGCCAGCTTTGCCGTCTCCGGGCCGAGTGGGCAGGACTACTTCATCGCCGTGAGCACCAAGGTCGCGACCGCGGGGTGGGTGTATCTGGATGTTTTCTCTGCGCCGGAGAACGACAATCTGGCGGCGGCCCAAACGCTCGAGCAGCTAGACTTGACGGTAGAGGGCCGCAATATCGAGGCGACGGTGGAAGCGGGGGAGCTTTCCCCTGCGGGGCTCCCGGCAGCGGCCCGGACGGTGTGGTACCGGTTGCCGGCGCCAGCAACTGCGAGGCGTTTCCGGCTGACCACTTCCGGCAGCGAATTCGATCCCGTGGTATCAGCTTATAGGGGCAGCGCGGTGGGAGGCGTGGGACAACTGGTGCCGGTGACGGGCGACAATGACTCGGGCGACGGCTTGGAAAGCCGCGTGGAGTTCGTGGTGACCGGCGCCGGCAATGTCGACTACTTCATTGCGGTCGGAGGCGTGGGAGGTGCGTCGGGGTCCTTCAATTTGAATCTCGTTGCAACGCCTGAGAACGACCATCTCGCCGCGGCCTCGGTCGTCGATCTCAAGGATGGATATGACTCCTTCTCTTCAAACAATACCTTGGCGACGTGGCAGGCTGGAGAATCCCCCTATTCCGGGCTGGGATCGGCGACGCGGTCGGTGTGGTATCGCATCCCGGCCGCACCGGGCGGAATGACCATCCAGGTGGATGCTGAATCCGACGCGTTCGACACGAACCTGTCGGTTTACCGAGGCAGCGCAAGCGCGACGGTATCGCAACTCGTGCCGGTGACGGGTGACAATGACTCGGGCGATGGGACGGATAGTCGTGTTAGCTTCATGGTCCCCGAGGGGAACACTCTCGACTACTACTTTGCGGTGGACTCCGCCGACGGGAGGTCGGGGTCATTGCAATGCGAGTTCCGGAGGAATTCTCCTTGGAACAACCGGCTTGCGGAAGCGATATTGCTGGGGCCCGGCGGTGCGGGAATGGAGGTGAGCGGGAACAATTACTCCGCGACCAAGGAGCCGGGTGAATTCGTGCCGGCGGTACTGGCTTCAAAGGGGCCTAACAAGTCGGTGTGGTACCGGATCCAGGCGCCCCCGGGGAACAGTTATCACACGGTGGATGTGAGGGGGTATTGGACGTCGGACAATCTGATCCTTTCGGTTTACCGGGGGACCGCCGCCGGAGGAGTCGCCACATTGCAACCGGTCGCTGGGAATGACGATTACGGTTCCATCTGGAATAGCCGCGTGACCTTCAGTGTCCCGGCATCCAACACCCTCGATTATTTCATCGCGGTGGACGGTTACCAGGGGATGGCCCTGAACTTCGAATTGTCCCTGGCGAGTTCTCCTTCGAATGACCATCTTAGAAACGCGAGCAGGTTGGCAGGCTATGGCAGCTTCCAGGTGTCGAATGCGCTGGCGTCGATCGAAGGGGGCGAGTCTTCCCATGCGTCCTTGCCGTCGCCGACGGCTTCAGTGTGGTATCGCATACCCGCGCCAGCGGCGGGGACGCCATTCACGATCGGCTGCACTGAAGACAGCTACGCTCCGATGGTGTCGGTGTTCCGCGGGCCGGCTGGGGCGGGATTTGCGCAGCTGGTGCCGGTGGCGGGGTGGCACCAGGAGGAAGTGAGCTTTGTGGTGCCGGCGGGACCGGCGCAGGACTACTACCTGGCGGTGGATGGCTACATGGGGGAGACGGGGACGGCGACGATGTACCTGGCCGCGACTCCGCACCAGTCGACGGTGAATGGTTCGCCGGCGGGGGTGTTTCCGGCGAGCAGCCCGACTCCGATGGAGATGTTCGAAGGGGGCGCGGATGCCTTCGACCTGGATGGGTGTTCGGTGCTTTTCATGCCGTATCAGGTGCAGGTGGGCGGATTTCCGGAAACCCACTATCGCTATACCACGGCGCGGATGCGGGAACTTCCGGAGGATCTGTCGAAGGTCAAGCCGCTGGAAGATTACTCCGGTAATACGGATGCCCTAAAGACGCTACCGGCGGGCTTCAAGATTTTTGGCGAGGTCCCTGCCCAGGTGGATCCTGATGAGGAAGTAGCGGTCATTCGCTTCCGGAGCAGCGGGGGCGATCTCCTGGTGCCGGAGATCCGGGTGCTGGGCGGCTTCGAGCTCAATAATTCCATCAGCCGGACCCGGGTGAAGACCGTGCCGGGAAAGACCACGGTGCAGTTCGACTACGGCCTCGGGCGAAGTGTCGAGAGCGGCTCCGGAGGGCATGACGGGATCTGCCAAGTGGAGTTGTTTGCAAACGGCTGGATCCGCCTTTCCTACCTAGGGACGACCTTCAAGGGGGGTAAGGTGGGGCTTTTCAATGGCTATGAGCCGGACGACGAGAGGGATTTCTCGGCGTCGCAACTGGTGATGAAGGATGTGGTGGTGGCGGAGAATGCGGGCAATGCGGTGTTGCAGGCGCGGCGTCCGGCGACGGCGGGAACGGCGCTGGAGCTGCGGGTGACAGCGATCGGTGGGAGCGCGATCGCGGGCTCGGATTTTTCCGCGCCTGCGGAGGTGGCGGTGATTCCGGCGGGGAGCACCACGGTGTCGGTGACCATTCCGCTGATCGCGGATGCGATGGCGGAGAGCGAAGAATACTTCACGCTGCGGGTGGCGGCAGTGGGGCAGCCGGAGTGGGTGCTGGGCGAGGCGCGGGTGTGGATCACGGATGCGACGGCGGCGCAGCCGGGAGGGGTGCCGCGGGTGAGCCTGGCGGGCAATCGCCTGAAGATCACGCCGCCGGGAGGGAGCGCGGCGGGGATCACGGGATTCCGGATCGTGTCGATCGAGGGCGGGACGCTGTCCGTGCCGGGATCGGGGACGGTATTGGCACCGGGCGCGATCATTACGCTGCCTACGGGTGCGGCGGGTCTGATGGCGTCCTCGCCGGGGATGAAGGTGAAGGTGGAGGCGGTCACGGGCACGGGGACGACGCTGGGGTCCACGACGATGGATCTGGATGGGAATGCAAGCGGCCCGGTGATCGGGTTTTCCCGGCAGACCGTGGACGTGAAGGAAGGGGAGATCGCCCAACTGGTGGTGACGGCCACCCAGCCGGGGGCGACGGTGGCGTGCGAGGTGGCGAGCGTGACAACCGGTTCTGCGGCGGGGCCTGCGGATTATTTGTTCCGGCGGCAGACGTTGCAGTTCCACGAGGGCCGGGCGTCGATTGCCATTCCGATCCTGGCGGACGGGATGAAGGAGGGGACGAATGGGATCGAGGAATTCGAGGTGCTGCTTGTGAATCCGTCGTCGGGTGCGGTGCTGGGGCCTGCCTCGGTGGCGAAGGTAAGGATCGCGGATGCGACGGGGCCGATGCGGACGCCGCTGACGCAGCGCTTCGTGACGATGACTCCGTCCGGGAAGAGCTTGCGGTTGGCACTGGATCCGGAGGAATTCGGGGAGGAGCATCTTGGCAAGGTCTGGCGCTTCACCGGGGAGCCGGCGTGGCGTGCCAGCGGGACCAATGCGTGGAACGTCCGCAAGGGGCTGCACCGCGTCCAATTCCGGGCACCCGCGGGCATTGGAGTCGAGCAATTCGAGGATTCGAATCCTGAGTTCAGGCAGGGGTTCGACGTGTTCATGGCGCCGCCGTTTTATGTGGACCAAGGGATGTCCAGCCCCTTGTATGCGCTGGATGTCGCTTGGCAGGATTTCTTTCCGGAGATGTATCAATGGGAGGATGGGGACCTGCCGGTGTCGCCCGATGGCTTCCTGAAGGTGACCTTCAGTCCGGCGGCACCCGCGACCGGGCGGTGGCGCTTGCTGGGTGAGGATGATGGTGATTGGCGGATCTCGGGGGCTACGGCGACGCTGCCGGAAGGGAAGCACTTGATCGAATTCAAGGACGGACTGTCCGGCTATATGGCACCGGCCCTGCGTCCGGTGGAGGTGCTGGGCGGGGAGACGGCGAGCGTGACGACCGCGTATCGCACGCGGCCTGGGACTGCGGCGCTGCCGACGGTGGTGGCAGATGCGAGCCTGAAGACCTCGACGACTTCGATCCCGGATTTCCAGGCCATCCCGATCCAGGAGCAGCGGGGGACTTTTTCGGTGTCCTTTGAGTTTTCGCCGCAGGCGGATTCGAGCGGCGACCTGGACACGCTGGTGGGCCTGTCGGCGAACAAGGTGACGAACTTCAGCCAGATGTCCGCGGTGATGAGGACGCATTCCGACCAGAACTACTTCGAGGGATGGGAGGAGGCGCTGGGCACGAGCCCGAAATTCACGGCGGCGACTCCGAGGCTGACGGTCGAGTCGGGGAAGTGGTACTTCGTGGAATTCCTGGTGGATGTGGCGGGCGCGAAGTACGATCTGGTGGTGACGCCGCCGGATGGTCCGGCGGTGACGGTGCTGAGTTCGGCGAGCTTTCGCGTGGCATCGGCCGGTGCCACGCCGGCGAGCGAGCTGCGGTACCTGGTGACGCACTCGGAGGATGGCAGCCACCGGTTGCGGAACCTGCGGGTGGAGCCCTGGACTCCGACGAAGCCTTCGTGGTGGACGCGTGAGTTTCCGGCCCAGACCGGGGACTTCAATCTGGCACTGACGGTCAACGGGCTTTTCAGCGTGGAGGATGACGTGGGCTATTTCTACGCGGATCTGGGGCTGTCGGATGGAAAGATCGCCCCGGACGTGGAGCTTGAACAGATCGAGATCAAGCTTCCGCTTTCTGGCGATATCTACCTGAGCAAGGTCGAGCTCTCGCTGCAGGTGGATCTGGCGAATCACACGTATACGATTTCAAACTTGAAAGGGGATGAATCGGTGAGCGGGACCTTGCCCGCGTCATTTACGCGGGCGGATCGCTTGCATGTGCGGGCCAGCTATGATGACGGGGAGCCGATCGAGGCGGTGATCGACATGTCCCTGCCGCCGCATGCGGTGGCGCCGTCGGGGAATGTGAGTGCGAATTATGTGCCGGAGAATTGGCTGCACATCCCGATCGATCCACAGGGGGAGACGTCGCGATTTTCCTTCGAGTGCGATGTGACGACGAACGGGGAGAGGGTGGGCACGGGGGACCTGATCGACAGCATCGTCGGGCTGGGCGATGCGCGGGTGACGATCGCGAATGGCTGGCCGAATGTGCCGGTGACCTTGCGGGCGAAGCTGTCTTCCTCGGGCGTGGGGGTGTGGGACGCACACACGGGTGGCCCGGGCTCGAGCACCTTCAGCGCGCAGGGGTCAGCGCCGGTGGTAGATGGGCGGAGCTATCGTCTGAAGTTCGTGGTGGATATGACGACGAAGCGGTTCAGGGCCACGGTGCAGCCGGAGAACGGTCCGCCGGTGGTGATGACGGAGGATGCGCCTTTCCGGAAGGCCGGGGTGACGGAGATCCGCTATCTGATCCTGCGAAATGTGCAGGGGCGATTGGCGGTTTCCAATATCCGCGGGCCACTGCCGCATCCGGATGATGCACCGCTGGCCTTCACGGGGCAGATCGAGAGCGACCTGGGATTTGGCAGCGGGGTGGTGGTGGCGGATCATGCGGTGCTGACGACGGCGCGGCTGGTCTTCGATCCGGCGAAGCTGGCCTTCGTGCCGAAGGTGGTGTGGCGGCTCCCGGGGGGCGGTGGCACGGCGGTGCCGGACATCAATGAGCCGGCGAGCATCCTGCTGCTGACGGGCTATGCGCCGGTGCTGTTAGAAGCGAGTGCGGGGACGCCGGCGGCGGATGAGGTGGATCTGGCGGTGCTGGCTTTCCGGCCGATGACGCTGCCGGATCATGACAATGCGCCTGGGCAGGGGGGATACAGTGGCTTCGCGGTGGATCTGGGGACGGCGACGTGGGCGGGCCCGGGGCAGACGCGGGTGCTGACGTCCTTCCCGATGGCGGGGGTAGCGAAGGAGAATCACGGGCGGCTGCACCGGAGGGATGTGTCCTCGCCGACCTTCAGCACGCTTTCGACGACGCTGCGGCAGGTGGCGAGCGGGCTGGAGGTGCCGCCGGGATCGGAGGGGGCACCGCTGTTCGTGCGGCAGGCAGACTTGAGTTATGTGCCGGCGGCGATTTGTGTGGGAGCGGCCTCCGGCCAGCCCCGGTTCCGTGCGATCGACGAGTCGGTGGCGAGCGCTATCTATCAGGCCAATGAGTTCCAGCGCCTACTGAGCAGCACCCAGGAGCTGATCAAGGGGGGCGTGTATTATATCGAGTCAAAGCTGGCGGGTACGCTGGACGCGAACCGCGGGCACATCTTTTCGGAGTCGCTTCCGCGAGAGGCCAAATGGGAGGTGGTCAATGGACGCTACAGCAACGATCCTCCGCTGGTTTTGTCCGGCTTGGATACGGCGAGCGTACCTGGGGGGGAATTTGTTGTGACCTTCAGGAGGCCGCCGGAAGGCTTCGTGTTCAATGAGGAGATCGAGTTCGATTCGGAGAATGCCGACGATCCGGATGAATGGCGCAAGCTGGAGTCCTGGGTGGGCCGGGACGACGAGTGGTATCTGCCGGAGGTATACGTTCGCGAGCCGGCGGCGAAATACACCAATTGGGTAGCCACCTACTTCCGTGATGCCGAGCAGGAGGATCCGGCGGTGACGGCTCCCAATTCACGAAGCACCTTCCTGGGGGTGGAGAACGTGATGGCCTATGCGTTTGGCTTCGATCCGGGCGAGCAGTTGACGTGGGCGTGCGATCCCAGCGGCCTGAAGCCGGGGTATCCCATCCTGCGCCGCGGGGCCGACGGCCGGAACTATATGGAGTTCCTGCGGCGGAAGGATGACAGCCTGCGCTACATTGTGGAATCCTGCGAGAACCTCTCGGGGCCGTGGCCATGGCCATGGACTTTTGAAGCCGGGTGGCCTCATGTTGGGACTTCGATCCTGACCGGCGATTCGTCGGATCCCTGGCAGCATGTCCGGATTCCGCTGGACGAACTCGGGCCGGGTGCCGCCCGCGGGTTTTTCCGGGTCAGGGTCGAGTTCGACAACTAATCGGTGCGATGAAGTCGCAGCGAGGGAAGATAGCCTCCCGGTAGTCTGGCAGCTCCACCGCGTCCGGAGCGTATGAAGCTGCCGGGCGCGCTACCGCCATTGGCGTCGATCCAATCGGTACACTCGGGCTGCAAGGAATCGGTCACATCGATGGGTGCGATTTCCAACTGACCCTCGGCACCGGAGAGTGCGGCCTGTGAGTCAATGCTAACTTGTCCATCCGCGGCGAACTGTGACGACGCGGTCACGGTCGACTGGTTGGAGAGGAAGCTTGCGGAACCGATCTGGATACTCCCGCCATCGCCTCTTTCGGCATTGGCGCTGACGCGGGAGTGGTCCAATAGCACGTTCCACGCCTTGCTGATGACGATGTCGCCGCCTTCGTTGTCGGCCTCCGCGACGATTTCGGCATTCCGGAAGTCCAGCAAACTTCCGCCCTCGATTCGCAGCTCGCCGGCGTTACCCGCCGCGGACGAAACTTCGATGCGACCGCCATCCACGATGAGACGAGTCGGATCCAGGATCACGCTGCCTGCAAATCCACCGTTGGGGGCGGGGGAGCGGTTGGTGCTGCTGATGGAAGCTCCATTGAGGATGCGGATGTTCCGCCCGCTGACGTAGACATCGCCGCCTGTCCCGCTGCCGGCTCCGATGGTGGCGGCGGCAATTCCAGATTCACCGGTGAACAGGAATGGCGTCTCCGTTCCGACGCCGGAGGCATATAGCTGGCGAACGTTGACGCGGACGGATCCGGCATCGCCACTGCCACGGCTGCTTGCCGTGATTTGCGCGCCGTTCAAGAGCCGGATCGAACCGGCGTTGACCTTCACGTTGGCACCCCTGCCGCCGTTGTCGGTCTCCTCGTCGTCATCAGCGACGGTTCCGGCACCGATGCCGGTGAAATAATCGGACCCGCCCCGGTGTGCCTCGATCGATTTAGCCGTGACGGTGACGTCTCCGGAGTCGGAGTCTGAGAAGGTGGTCGCGTCAATGAATCCGCCGCGGAGCAAGCGGATCTCGCCATCCACCTGGACGTCGATAGCACCGACATCACCGGTGGAGTTCGGAGAACTTTTGTTAGAGATGCCGGTGATGAAGAAGTTCCGTGGCCGGATCGCTTCCTCGCCGGGCAGATAGTTCCTGCCGCCGGTGATTTTCAGCGAGGATGAGGTCACTTGGATCGAGCCGCTCGTGCCCGGTCCATTCGTGGAGGAGAAGATCCCTCCGCTGTTGGAGATCGAGATGTCGCCGGACGCATGCACCAGGATTTTGCCTCCCTTTCCCGGCGAAGGAACGTTGTCATTGGGGGGCGCGTTGCCCGGCTTGGCGTCGATCACGGATTCAAGGCCCACCGACCGGTCTTCCTTCGCATTGACCGCTTGCTGCGGCCCGTCGATCCACAGGTGTTTCGTCTTGAGATCGATCAAGCCGCCTTGGGCGAAAGGACCGGCGAAGCTTTGGATCAGGCTGAATCCTTCGATCCGGGTGGTGCCCCCGGATTCGATGATGAGATCGCCGCCGGTGGCATCGCCGGTGGCCGAACTCTGTAACAAGCCGGAGTCGGAGAGCCACAGGCCTTTTCGGGCGTCCACGTGGATATCGCCTCCGCGGGAATCGCCGGCAAAGCTCACGACCGAACCAGATCCGCTGAGATGAATTCGGCCGGCTGCGCAAATCGAAATGTCCCCGCCCGTGGCCCCCGATGAAGCGTCTGAAATCACCGCGCTACCCCCTTGGATTAGCAAGTCGCTGCCAGCGGAAAGGTTGATCTTGGGGCCCGATCCAAGACCCTCAATGAAGCTCGATATCGTCGAGGAGTCTTCGAGCGTCAGGTTGCCCCCGGCGGTGACTTCGACCCTTCCCGCAAGGTCGCTGCCACGATGGGCATAGGCAATCTCGGAGTCGGAGATCGAGATGTCGCCCCCGGATTGCAGGAAAACGCCGCCCGGTTTGCTCCCGTCTCCGGATCCAGCGGTGAAGACGCTGTCGGAATGGATCTTCAAGTTTCCTCCGGCCCGCAGGGAGAGGGTGCTACCGGAGGCATTCGAGACAAACACATGGCTGAAGGTGATGTCTCCTGCCTGCGGGTGCTGGGCCCCGATGGGATGGATGGTGCCGTTCAAGGCGACTTCGCCGCAGTTCAAGGCTTGCAACGATACGTCTGTTCCCCGTCGGAACCGTGAGTCGATGGCTTCAATGGACTTGCCGACAGCGGAGAAGGAATTCTGCGAGAACGCGCTTCCAGTCCCGTAGTTCGCGAGCCGGAACTCGATGGCCCCTGGCGAGGTCGAAGGCAGGAAGCCGAAGCGCGACGGCGCCGCGCACGACAGGGTGAGGGCCCGGTCGCGCGAGGCCCAGAAGCGGCAGAGTTCGGCACCGGTTTTCGGATCGCAGAAGGAAAGGTAGTCGGCGGTGGTGGCGGTGAAGGCTCCCTTCACGTTGACGCTCGCACCTTGGCCGAACATGATCCCGCTGGGATTGATCAGATAGACGTCCGCGCCCTGGATGTCCGAGAGGATGGCGCCATTGATCTGCGAAGTGTGGCCGCCGGTAACGCGGGCAATGACATTCTTCAAGCCGGCGGGGCCGGTGAAGGTGGCCGAATAGCCGGAGTCGAGGCTGAACTGGTCGAAGCTGTGGAAGAGGTTCTTGCCGGCGGTGGTGCCGAGCGTGTGGGGAATCTGATAGTTCTTCCCGTTGATGGGGACGGGGGGCTTGATGTTTCCCGGGGTCATGGTCCCGTCGAACGTCACGTCGGCGGTGAGGGGGACGGTGGTCGCCGCGAGTGCGAGAATCGCCAGCCGGCCCAGCCCGTCCATGTTTTCGAGCGCCATAGTCCGCAGGCTCCCAGAACGGTGAAGTCAGGGCAATGTCAAACGAAGTGCGGTGACATGAATCGAATGTGGAAACGCGAGCGACATGCGTGAGGGCGATCGATGTCACAAAGTCCGGTGCGGATGCTCGCCGCGAGCTTGTCATGATTCCGCCAATGTGGTGGCATCAATGTTGCCCGCGCAGTCCCCCTCCCCGTGATCCTCCCTCGACCGTCATTTGCCGGTTTCGTCCCCCTTGGCCGGCTTGTCTTGGCCGGCATTCCGCTGGCGCTGGCAATGGCGATGCTCGGGCAAGAACCGGATTCCCCGGAGGTCGTCCCGGCTGGTGAAGGAGTGGCTGAGCCGGTACTGCCGCCGCCGGGTTCGTTGGATTTCCTCGCGCAGCCTGTGGATCCGCCTTCGGCTCCCTCGGTGTCGCTGGTGCCCAAGGAGGCCTACGTGTTGCCGCCGGTGGACGAGTATTTGCCTGCCCGCGCGACGGTCGTTCCCCTGGTGCGTGTCGACCGTGTGCGCTTCGAAGGAAATACGGCGATCGCGGATCGCGAGCTCGCGGCCGAGGTCGCCCCATTCATGGGAGGGGAGCTCAGCCCGGAGGATCTCGACCGCCTCTGCCATGGCTTGACGAGCCTTCATGTCGATCGCGGATATATCAACTCCGGCGCGACGGTTCCCGATCGTGCTGCACCGGATGGAACCCTAACGGTGCAGATCACGGAGGGGAAGGTCACGGACCTGATCGTGGAGGGAAACCACTCGCTGTCCGACGGCTATCTCGCGATGAAGATGATCGGCAGCGGCGGCGTGCCGCTGCATTTCCCGACGCTGCAGCGCCAGCTCCAGGTTCTCCAGGAGAACCCCAACATCGCGCGCATCAATGCGGAATTGAAGCCGGGGTTGGCGCCGGGCGAGGCCCTGATGGTGATGGACCTGGAGGAGCTGCCGCGGTGGGGATATGGGATGGACTTCCATAACCAGCGCAGTCCCTCGGTCGGCGGGGAACAAGCGGAGGTGTGGTTCGAGGACCGCAGCTTGACCGGATTCAGCGACAACCTGCGGGTGCGGCTCGGACTGTTTTCGGGGGAGCCGGAGGAACTCGACTTCGCCGGGCTGGGGAATACGTCGCTCTACTACCAGCGTCCGATTCTAGCCGACGATACCAGCCTGGTGATTGGCGGATCGAGGGAGGACTATTCGATCCTTGAGGAACCGTTCCGCGGCCTGGCGATCGATGGCGAGAGCTGGACCGTGACGGGAGGACTGCGGCATCCGCTCTACCGGTCGCTCAACGACGAGGTGTGGCTGTCGTTGCTGTTAGAAAAGAGCGAGGACAAGACGTTCGTGCTCGGCAGGCCGTTCACGGTCTCGCCCGGGTCGGTCGATGGAGAGCTCGACCTGACCCGGCTGTCGCTGGGGGCCGAGTGGACCCGGCGGACGCAGAGCTCGGTCTTGGCGGCGCGAACCGCGGTGACGGCAGGCATCGATGCCTTGGGCGCGACGCAGCAACCCAGCGAGCCCGATAGTGAATTTCTGCTTTGGTCGGCGGGCGTGCAGTATTCGAAGCGGCTCTCGAAGAGGGACGATGTCTTGGTGGTCCAAGCCGGCTTCCAGATGACGAATGACGCCTTGCCGCCGCCCGCGCAGTTCCGGATGGGAGGACGTTACACGGTGCGTGGATATCGGGAGAACTACATGGTGCGGGACCAGGGATTCTTTGCCGGCGTAGAGTATCAGATTCCATTGCGGACCGGCACGGCGGAATCGAACTGGAGCTTGTGGCTGGCACCGTTTGTCGATGGCGGCATGGGATGGGACCGGAAGGAATCCGACAGGGAGGCGCTCCTGTCCTGTGGCGTCGGCCTGCGAGGAACCGTGTCGGATTGGTTCGAGGGAGAGTTGTATTTCGGGCTTCCCTTGCGGAACCGCAGCGACCAAGACTCCGATCTTCAGGACCACGGGATTCACTTCCGGGTCGGCCTTGCCCGATTCTAGCATATGCTGACACGATGGGTCATCTTGGTGGCGATTGCCGGCCGGTTGCTAGCCGGCGAGGCCGATGAACTGGCGGCGCGTGGCGAATTCCGGAAGGCGGCCGACCTTTATTTGGAAACGGCGGAGGCTTCCATGAAGGGAGATCGCGGGATGGCAGCGGCGGCCTCATTGATGAATGCCGCCACGTGTCTGAAGATGAGCGGAGATGTCAGCGCTGCGGCGCTGCATGTCGAACGCGCCAGGCCTTTGCTTGGCAAGGAACCCCGGCGCGAAGTGTTGCTCGAGTGGTGGGCCTTGAAGGGCTCGGTCCTGTCGCTGGGCAAGCGCCCGGCAGGAGCGATCGTGCCATTAACCCAGGCACTGGACTTGGTCGATGCGAACTCCGATCCTTCCCTGGTGGTCGACATTCGCAACGACCTCGGCATCGCGCTGTCATCCGGCGGCGCGCATGAGGCAGCGCTCCAACAATTCGCGCAGGCGGCTGAGATTGCTCGGCAGCAGGGCGGGGGAGCTGGGCTGCTAAAGGCCCGCCAGAACCATCTGGTGGCGTCGTTTCAACTTTGGCAGGAGTGCGTGGAAGCGGTGCGGAAGATCGAAGAGGTCGACGGGTGGCCCGGGGCCGACGCGGTGCGTGCTGCGGCTTCCTTGAAGGTCCTCGAAGAGAGTCTGCAGGCGTCGATCGGAATCATCGACGGTAATGCCTTCGGTAATCTCGCGCTCCACTCCCGCTTGACCACCGCCATGGCGGCGCACCGCTGCGGCAAGGTTGCCACGGCGAACCAGTTGTATGCCGGGGCACTCTCGTTGGCGCGCGAGGCTGGCAACCCGCAGCTCGAGGCGTCGGCTCTGTTAGGACTGGCCGAGCAGTATGTGGGTGACCGTCGATTCGCCGAGACGCTGCGACTGCTCGACGCGACGCGAGCACTGGAGGGTGAACTCGACGAGGCCGACGTCGCCAAGCTGGAAGTCCTGACGGCCATCAGCCGTCACGCCATCGAACCCGGTGCCCAAGTCACGGGCGACGCGATCCGCCGGGCAGTTTCGTCCGTCGAAAATATCCGCAGCGATCTTGCTCGATCGCAATTGGTGTCCGATCTCGGACGAGGCTTCAGGGAATTCGCAGGCCGGCCTTATCTGCTCCTGGCCGATCATCTGTTGCGAGGGCCGTATGGTAGCGCGGAGGCGGAGGGCAAGGCGTTGCGCGAGGCCCGCGACGCGATGGAATCATTCCGAACATGGGAGGTGAACGACTTTTACCGGGACGACTGCGTGAACCTCGCGCTCTCCAAGGCACGCGATCTCGACCGGATCGGGGATGAGGAGGTGGCGGTGGTCTATGTGATCCCGCTGGAAGATCGGATCGAGCTGTTGATTGGTCACGACCGCGGCTTGCGGCGCTTCACCTCGCCGGTGGCCGGCGAGGAATTGCACGCCTCCGCCCGTCGCTTCCGGTATCATCTTGAGAACGATGGTGCCAAGTCCCGGCTCTTCCAGGAAGCGGGATGGCTGTACCGGCAATTGATCGATCCGGTGGTGGACCTGCTGCGCGAGCGCGGGGTGCGCCATCTCGTGTTCGTGCCGGACGGGGCCTTGGGCAACGTGCCTTTGGGGGCGCTTTACGACATGCGGAACAAGCGCTTCCTGCTGGAAGAGTTCTCGGTGTCGGTGGCGCCGAACTTGTCGCTGCTTGAACCCTCGGAGGCGAGCGCGGAGGTTTCGCCATTGTTCGCCGGCGGTCTCAGCGAGGCGGTCCAAGGGTTCCCTGCCATCCCCGGAGTGACGGGGGAACTTGAGCGGGTGTCGGACATGTATGCGACACGGCGGGTGCTGATGAACGGTGAGTTCACTTCGGAAGCGATCCGTGCCAGCCTGGTGGACACGCCTGCGGACATCGTCCATCTCGCGTCCCATGGCGAATTTCTCGGCCGTGCCGGGGGCTGCTTCCTGCTGACCCATGACGGTCGAATCACCCTCGACGATCTGGAGGTGATGATCCGCCCGCGCAAGTTTGTTGGAACGCCGGTGAATCTACTATGCCTGAGCGCGTGCCGTACCGCCGCCGGGGACGACCGGGCCGCGCTCGGCTTGGCGGGCGCGAGCGTGAAGTCCGGTGCGCGAAGCGTGCTGGCCACCCTGTGGTATGTGGAAGACCAGTCTGCGGCGGAGGTCATGACGGGATTCCATCGATACCTGCGCGATCACCCGAAAGGCCGGGCGAAGGCAGATGCGCTCAGGCACGCGCAACTCGAAGTCTTGCGACGGGACCGTGACGTCCATCCCTCGCGATGGGCGCCCTTCGTATTGGTGGGTTCTTGGCGATGACTCTCATGAACCGGCTGACGTTTTCCAAGTTCTTCCGGCATCCCGTGGCTCAGACGGCTTGTCTCGCGCTGATCGTGGCCGCTGCAACTTGCGGGCTGCGCCGCACCGCTTGGTTCAGTGCCCATGCGGAACTACCCGCTTACGACATGGTCACGCGGCTCACCTGGCCGTGGAAAGCAGGGCATCCCGATGTGGTCCTCGTCTGCATCCGGGTGGAAGACAAGATCCGCTCCGGTTGGCCGCTGCCGGATGACGCGCTGGCTGAAACGCTGACGACGCTGCTCTCCGCCGATCCCAGTCTGGTATGTGTCGACTTGATCCGGGATCAGGAGGAGCGGGGCAAGGACTTGAGCGGCGGAACAAGGCTTCGCGAGGTCGGGCTCGATGACCGGGTGATCTGGATGATGGGAGAAAAAACCCCACGGCTGGAATCCTTCGATCCGCCCAAGTTCATGATGGAACTCCGCAAGAAGGATCCGTGGCTGCGAAAGGTCGCCTCATCGACCTTTCCGGACGATGAAACAGCGGGGGGCATTGTGATCCGGCGCGGTGGCGTCTTGACCTGGGAAGATGACGGGCTCATAGGTCAGTACTCGCTTCCCGCGCTGTTGAGTTGGCGTCATGTCGGAGGGGCGTCGGTCGAAGGCCTTGAGCGAGCGTTGGCGGATTTGGATTCCCTGTGGCTATCCCCGTCCGCCGGAGGCTATTGGCTGCCGGACGAGCTGTCGGGCAAGATGGAGCCCCTCCCGGACTTTCTCCTCAAGCCCGTCAAGGCACCGGCCTCGCGCTTTCGCGAGACCACGGTGGATGGGCTCGCCGAATCCGGAAGCGACGATAACATCCCGGTGCTCGCGTTGTCGGACGTTTTGCGGCGATCGGACGATCCGGAGGCGCTCCGGCGGGCTTTCGCGGGGAAAATCGTATTGGTCGGAGTCGATGATAAAAATCTCGCGGCGGATGAGATGACGGTCGTGGGCGATGTCGCGCTACGTGGTCTCAAGGTCCACGCGCTGGCCACCGCGCAGCTCCTGCGGGAACTGGAGGGCGAAGCGCCGATCCGCTATTGGGAGGACGGCAAGGAGGACGCCGTCGTCTGGGCGGCGTCGTTGCTGGCCGCCTTGGCGCTGGCACTGCCGCGGATCGGCCAGGTCGGACGAGCGCTTGTCGTGTTGGTCGCATGGCCTGCGCTGATGGTCGCCGTGGGAGCGCTCGCCTTGAAAGAGGGGCTTTGGTTGCCCATCGCGGCACCTTGGGTGGCCGGCACCGCCACGGGTCTAGGAGGCATGGTGCTGGCATGGCGGACCAGCGTGCGAGAGCGGGCGACGTATCTTCGGGTCATGTCATCCCATCTCGGCCCCGAGGTGACGGCGCGGGTGCTCGCACGGAACGACCTTCTCATCGCGGGCATGAGCAATCCGCCGGAGTCCTTCGTGGCCACGGCGATGTTCGGAGACCTTCGCGGCTATTCCGCCGCCTCGCAGTGGTTCGACGAGCGTCATCAGGTCGAGGAGTTCTTCACCTGGCTCAACAACCTGTTGCGGCCCGCGGTGGAAATCACCGGCAGGCACGGCGGATTCGTCAAACAATTCGTGGGCGACGAAATCTATGTGGTCTTTGGATTTCCGGCCGAGTCGGACGGCGGCCACGCGCGGCGGGCAGTGGAGTGCGCCTTGGAGTTGGCGGCCCTGGTGCCCCGTCTCAACGAGAGCTTGCCGGAGGAACAGCCACGCTACCACATGCGGGTGGGCATCTACACCGGCGAGGTTCACGCGAGTGCGGTGGGAGGCGGGCGACATGCCGACTACTCGTTCCTGGGACCGACGATCAACAAGGCCGCGCGCTTGCAGGCCTTGCGCAAGGAGACCTTCAACCCCGAGGAACATCCCGTGCGAATCCTGATAGGCGACACGACGAGAAGCTTGCTGGCGGAGCCTGGATTGGCAGTCGCCTTTGGGGACGGACCGGTCGAGCTCGACAAGCGCTTGCCGCCGGAGCGGGTTTGGCAGGTTTTTCCGCCGGATCTTTTGCAAGAAGCTGGATCCGGCGCGTCAGAACCTTGAGCTTGTTTGCAATCCACCATGAATGCCCCCGGATCCTTCTTTGCCTCGGTCGCCTGCATGGCGGCACTCGCGACCGCCGTCCTCGCGGAGCCGGCAGCGCCTCCGGCCAAGCCGAAACCCGAACCCGTGCCAGCGGCACCGCAGGTCTCGCCGGAGCGCGCGGCGATGTACCGCTTCATGGCCAAGCGGTCGGGAAAGCCGGGCGGCCAGCGAACCCGCGGGGTCACCCGTGGTGAGGGGAAACCGATGATCAAATTGGTGGCCATCGCGCCGGAAGCAGTGGGAGTGACTCATCTGGAAAGCCCCCGGATCTGGTGGTGGCAATCGGCAGCCACGGAGCCACAAGAAATGTTGTTCGAGCTGGAAAGGACCGAGGAACCGGCCAAGAACGTTATTTCCATCAAGCTGGGTGCTTTGCCAGCCGGGTTCAACGCGATCGACTTGGCGCAAGTGGGGAAGGGCCAGAAGATCCGGCTGGAAGCCGGAGTCGAGTATGAATGGGTTCTAAGCTGCTTCAGTGGCGAAAAGAAGAACTCCGTTAAAGTAAAGATCGATCGGCGTAACGACCTCGACCTCGCGGATTTCAAGCCAGAGCAGGGAGGGGGTCCGAAGAACATCGCGGCGCTTTCCGAAGCGGGGAACTGGTATGAGCTGTTCGATGCCGTGGCCTTTCCCGCGAAAGTCGAATCTGTTGCCGCAGAATATGCCGGGATTCGCCAGAGGTTGTTGGATCAGGTCGGACTAGGTGGCGAAATCAAGGCTCCGTGACTGCCGGATTGAAGGGGTGCCGAAAATTGGGACCGGTTGGTACTTGGTCCGGTCTGAAACCCACCCACGAAAAAGGCCCGGATTGCTCCGGGCCTTGTTCGTAAAGGGATGGTGCTCGAGGGGGGACTCGAACCCCCACGGATTACTCCACTAGATCCTTAGTCTAGCGCGTCTACCAATTCCGCCACCCGAGCAGGTTGTGATTGGTGGGCCGCGGATTTATGGGGCGGGCCGCGGGTTGGCAAGCGAATCTTTGCCCGAAATTCGATTTCCTTCCGGGCATGCTTCCCGCTTTCATGGCGGCTCTCCGAGGAAAGCGTTTGTCCCCTGTCTCATGGATGCCATCAGAGCCGATTCGATCGTCAAACAATTCGGCAATGTCAGGGCGCTCGACGGGGTGACCCTGGAAGTCGCGGCGGGTGAGCTTTTCTTCCTGCTCGGCGCGTCCGGCTGCGGGAAAACCACGCTGCTGCGCTGCATCGCGGGGCTGGAGACGCCGACTTCCGGCACGATTTCCTTTGGCGACCGGGACGTGACCAAGCTGCCGCCCCACAAGCGCGAAGCGGCGATGGTATTCCAAAGCTACGCGCTGTGGCCGCACCTCAGTGTGGAAAAGAACGTCGCCTTCGGCCTAGAGGAACGGAAAATCGACAAGGGGGAGATCAAGCGGCGCGTCGGCGAGGCGCTTGAGCTGGTCCACCTCGCCGGCCTCGGCGACCGCGGGATCGACCAGCTTTCCGGCGGCCAGCAGCAGCGCGTCGCCCTGGCCCGTGCACTGGTGGTGCGGCCAAAGTGCCTGCTGCTGGATGAACCGCTGTCGAACCTGGACGCGAAGCTGCGGATCGAGATGCGGCGGGAGATCCGGCGGATCGTGAAGGAGGGGGGGCTGACGGCGGTCTATGTCACCCACGACCAGGAGGAAGCGCTTTCCATGGCTGACCGCATGGCGGTGATGAACCGCGGCCGGATCGAGCAAGTCGGCACAGCGGAGGATGTCTATCGGAACCCGCACACGGCCTTCGTGTCCGGCTTCATCGGCGAGACGAATCTGCTCAAGGGCCGGGTGATCGAGGTGCGCGGCGAATTCGCGATGGTGGAGACCGCCTCGGGTCCCCTGGTCGGCCGCGTGACAAAGACCGAGTGGCTGCCCACGGGCGGCGAGGAGGTGATCCTTTCCGTGCGGCCGGAGGCTTGGCAGGTGGATGCTGGCACCGGCGAAAACGGCTTGGTGGGAAAGATCACCGAGCGTTCTTACCTGGGCCAGCGCATCCAGTATGTCGTGGAGACCCCGGCCGGGCCCCAACAGGTGGTGGAGCTCAATCCGAATGTCGTGCGGGATCCCGGCGAGACCGCGGTGAAGCTGTCTGCCCGTCATGGCGACGTGGCGGTATTGCAAGCCTGAGCTGATCACACCTTCCATGCGCCGCTTCCTGCCCATCCTGCTGCTGCTTGCCGCGGTGATCGCCGCGCCGATCCTGCTGCGCGAGCGGTCGGAACTCGCGGAAGTCGGTCAGGGAGATGACCGGCTGGTGATCATCACCCCGCACAACCAGACCATCCGCTCGGAATTCGGCGAGGCCTTCGCGAAGCACTGGAAGGAAAAGACCGGCCGCACGCTAAACATCAACTGGCAATTTCCCGGTGGCACCTCCGACATCGTGCGGGTGCTCGACAGCGGCTTCAAGGCGGCGGAGGAAATCGGCAAGCCGGGCGTGGGAATCGACATTTTCTTCGGTGGGGGAGAGCCGGAGTTCGTCGGTCAGACGACCAAGGGACGCTTCATCGAGCTGACGGTGTTCAAGGATCACCCGGAGTGGTTTGCCGAGGATGTGATCCCACAGCGCTTCACCGGCGAGACCTTCTACGAGGAACATCGTAGGTGGGTGGGCACCTGTCTCTCGCAGATGGGCATTTGCTACAACGTGGACTCGGTGAAACGGCTCGGAGTTCCGCCGCCGCGGCGCTGGGAGGATCTGGGTGATCCGGCCTTCGCCGGCTATGTGGCATTGGCGGATCCCACCAAGAGCGGCTCGGTGGGCCGCGCCTTCGAGATGATGATCCAGGAGCAGATGCAGCAGGTCATCCGCGAAAAAGGCGATACGCCCGAAGCCAGGGAGGAAGGCTGGAAGCGCGGGCTCAACCTGCTGCAGGCGATGGCGGCGAACGCGCGCTACTTCACCGACTCCGCGAGCAAGGTGCCACATGATGTGGCACAGGGCGATGCCGCGGCGGGCACGTGCATCGACTTCTACGGCCGGTCCTACGAGGAGAAGCTCGCCCGTGCGGGCCATGCCTCGCGGTTGGTCTGGATCGCGCCGCTCGGTGGCACCTCGATCAGCGTGGATCCCATTGCGATCTTCCGCGGTGCGCCGAATGAAGCGATCGCGCAGGAGTTCGTTTCGTTTGTGCTCAGCATGGAGGGCCAGCTCCTGTGGAACGTGAAGGCCGGCCTGGCCGGAGGACCGCGCGAAACTTCGCCGCGGCGGCTGCCGTTGCGGCGCGACGTTTACTCCACGGAGAATCTGGCGCGCTTTGCCGATCCGGACGCGCTGCCCTACGAGCGCAGCGGCGGCTTCCAGTATCAGCGCGAGCTGACCGGGCCCGCATTCAGGGCGCTCGCGCAAATCTTCCGCTCCATGGCGATCGACCCGCATCAGGAAATGAGGGGCGCCTGGCTGGCGATGCGAGACAACATGGGCGAGCAGCCGCTGGGGGAGACCGCGGCGGGCGCGGTCTTCTTCGATGTCTCCCACCTTTCCTATCGCCGGCTGATGGATGAGGTCGTCCCGCTGATCGGCAGGAAGGATCCGCTGGTGACTGCGCGCGAAATGGCCCGCATTTCCGCGATCTTCCGTGCGAACTATCAGAAAGCCGCGGTGCTCGCGGAGGAAGGAGGTGCGCCATGAACCGCGGCACCGCCATCACCGTGACGGCCATCGTCACCGCGCTGTTCGCGATGTTCTTCCTTTACCCGGCGTTCTCGGTCATCGGCGAGGCGTTCCGCGCGCCGGGTGGCGGCTTCACGCTGGATTTCATCGGCGATGTTTTCCGCAACCCAATCTACCTCGAGGGCTTGAGGAATGCGCTCGCACTCGGTCTGACCAGCACGCTTGCCACCTTCATGCTCGCGTTTCCGCTGGCGCTGCTGTCGCACCGTTATGACTTCGCCGGCCGCGGGCTGTTAGGCATTCTCATCCTGATCCCGCTGGTGCTGCCGCCCTTCGTCGGGGCCATCGGCATCAAGCACATGCTGGGGGTGGAAGGCTCGCTGAACGCGCTTCTAACAGAGATCGGCCTGATGAACCCGCAGGCTCCGGTCGATTGGCTGGCGAAGGGACGCTTCTGGGGGATCGTGGCGATGAATGCGCTGCACCTCTACCCGATCCTCTATATGAATATCACCGCGGCGCTGTCGAATCTCGACCCCGCGATGGAGCAGGCGGCGGAGAACCTCGGTTGCCCGCCGGCGCGGCGCCTGTGGCGGATCACGCTTCCGCTGGCGATGCCCGGCATCTTCGCCGGGTCCGCCATCGTCTTCGTGTGGGCCTTCACCGAGCTCGGGGTGCCGCTGGTGTTCGACTACACGCGGGTCGCGCCGGTGCAGGTCTTCGATGGCATCAAGGACCTTTCCGGCAACCCGGCGCCGTATGCGCTGGTGGCTGTCATCCTCGTGATCTCGGCGCTGGTCTTCGGCATCACCAAGGCGCTGTTTGGCCGCCAGACCTCGAGTGCCCAGCCGCGGCCGAAGGGCAGGGGAGCGGAAGTGAAATTGACCGGCCTCCGCTCGCTTGGCTGCGCGATGATCTTCGGCACGGTGTTTCTGGTCGCGTCGCTGCCACACCTCGGCGTGGTGCTGCTTTCGCTGTCGGATGATTGGTACAAGACGGTCTTTCCCGTCGCGCTGAAGTTCGATCATTACCTCGAAGCCTTAGGCGATCCCTTCGTGGTGCCCTCGATCAAGAACAGCCTGTTCTACGCCTCCTGCGCCACGCTCGTGGATCTGGTGCTCGGCGTGGCCATCGCCTGGGTGATCGTGCGCAGCACCATCCGGGGGCGGGCCTTGCTGGATGGTCTGGTGATGCTGCCGCTGGCGGTGCCTGGGCTGGTGCTCGCCTTTGGCTACCTCGCGCTGTCGCAGGAAGGCCGGCCGCTGCACTTCCTCATCGGCTCCGGAGGCAATCCCGCGCTGCTATTGATCGTGGCGTATGCAGTACGACGTTTGCCGTACGTGGTGCGCTCGGCGGTCGCGGGCCTCCAGCAAAGCAATCCGGCGTTGGAAGAAGCGGCGCGTTCGCTGGGCGCGGGTTGGTTCAATACGCTGCGCAAGATCTCGCTCCCGCTAATCGGCGCCAATCTTGCCGCCGGCTGCATCCTCGCCTTCGCCTTCGCGATGCTGGAGGTGAGTGACAGCCTGATCCTCGCGCAGCAGGTGGAGTATTACCCGATCACCAAGACGATCTACGCGCTGCTCTCCTCGCTCGGCAACGGCCACGAACTGGCCGCGGCCCTCGGCACCTGGGCGATGGTGTTTTTGACGATCGCCATCGCCGGGGCGGCCGCGCTGGCGGGGAAACGGGGAGGGCTGTTCCGGGTGTAGGGCGCTCCCGGCGTTTGGCGTAGTTGACGCGGCGGACGGGGCCTGAGAGAAAGGATAGTGCCACTGTTTCCGTCCCAGCGGCAGCTTCCGCCATGATCCGACCCTTGGTTCTTTCCCTGCTGCTTGCCGCTCCGTCCTTGTCCTTGGCCGGTGATGCCACCGTCCGGCTCCTGGCCGACCGCGCGCCGGAGGGCACCGGTGAGATCATGCTGGTGGCCGGCGACAAACGCTCTGCGCCGATTGCGCTGCCGCTGAATGCGCCCTCCGAACGACTGCCGGCACCGGCCCGGGCCTTCGAGGTGAAGGCGGCGGCAGGCGATGCGGCGCTGGCGAAGGTGGTGTTGCCGGAGGTCGGAGACTCGTTTCTCGTCCTGTTGCTTTCCTCCGAGAAGGTCTTCCAACCGGTGGTGATCGCCGCCGATGGCAAGGCCTTCAAGCCGGGCGACGTGTATTTCCACAATAGCTCGACGAAGACGATCCTCGGCAAGGTCGGCACTTCTGAATTCACCCTGAATCCCGGCAAGGGGAGCGTCGTGACGCCCGCGGGAGCGTCGCAGGAGAAGCTCTACGCCGTGTCCTTCAAAGTCCGTGAGGAAAAACGCGAGCGCGTGCTGAGCGAGACCAACTGGCCGGTCGATCCCAATCTCCGGACCTACATGTTCTTCTTCAACAAGCCGGGTACGGACCGGGTCGACTACCGCGCGGTGGAGGAATTCGTCGAGCCGGCGGGGGCTCGTTAGAGTTTACGGGTTGCCCTGCCCACGGGGATTTGCCAGCGTGCGCGCCCTGATGAGGAGCTTTACCCGACTTTTCCTGCTGCTTCCGGCCCTGTGGCTGGGGGCGTGCTCGGGTACTGGCGGCGAGTCGGCGTCCGCGGTGCCGACGCCTGCGGCGACTCCGGCGGCGGAAGGCTTCCGCATGAAGTCGGGCGATCCGATGACGGGCGATCACGACGAGGGCAAATTGCTGGAGAAATACGGTTCCCGCAGTCCCTTCATGACCGACGACAAGGGCAAGCCGATGGGCGAGTTCAAGGTCGCGTCCGAGTTCGACCGGGCGAATACCCAGTTCGACCGAGGCTATCAGGGCAAGCAGTACCAGGCGGGGGAGTTCAAGAAGAAGTCGTTTTGGGGCGATCGCGATTACGCGAGGAAGGTTTACGGCGGCGACACCGACGCCAACAACCTGCGCAAGGCTTCCCGCTTCGAAGGAAATGCAGCGGGTGAAAGCGTTCAGGTCGCCCGCGATGCCGGCAAGACCTACGACACCGGTGCCTATGCGGCCGGCGGAGCGCGCGAGGCTGGCTCGGAGCGCCTTTCCAAGGCCGCGAGTGCCGAGAATACCCGCCGGGACAATATGTTCTCCGACCCCGACGTTATCCCATGGCAGCAGCAGAACGGGGTGACGCTCGAGGAGACGAAGAGCAAGATGGGGCGGTGAGTACAAGGATCAGGCCTCATTCGGAGGCCCGGCTCGTCATCTCCCGGCTCGGTGGAGTTTACCGCAGAGGCGCTGAGGTCGCAGAGGGACGCAGAGGGGGGATTGTAACGATCCCGCAATCACCCTTGATCCATGCCTTCCGGAACTCCGCGTTCCTCTGCAACCTTTGCGGCTCTGCGGTTACAGCCGATGTTAGAAGGCAGGCTTAACCCCGAGCCGTTCGAGTCAACCGGCACTTGCGGCCCCCCTCCGCCGCCAAGTGCGGATCCACAGCGTGATTCCCCCGACAAGGCCCGCCAGATAAGAGGCGGAATGGGCCCAGCCGCAGGTGAGGAAGGCGACGTGCCGGTAGGCGGGCATGCGTGACGCAAGCTCCTCAATCAGGATAAAGACTCCGGCCTTCCCCCCAAAATAGCCGATGCACCCGGCGATTAGTGCCACGGCGAACATGGCGATGAGCAGCTTCCGGAGCGAAGGAATCAAGTCCTTCACCATAAGCTTCCTTCGGCGACCCGCTCTTGCCGCGATGGCCAGGCCGATGCCGAGAAACAGGCCGACCCACCAAGTGGCCACGACGCCCCAGAAGAACCCGAGGACAGTCGGGGAATCGCTGTCGATCAGGCGGGCGTGGCCGATCGTGAAGTACTCCACGCAGATACGCGCCGTGATCTGATCATGGACGATCCCGTAGAGGACGGCCGCGAGAATCGAAAGGCCGATGATCGCGAGCGCCTGCATCCTGTCTTGTGCGGAAGCTTCAGCCCGCGGTCGCGGCTTTCACCCGTTCCAGCACTTCGGCGTAGGCTTCCATGACGCCTCCGAGGTCGCGGCGGAAGCGGTCCTTGTCCATCTTCTCGCCGGTCTTGAGGTCCCACAGGCGGCAGCCGTCCGGGCTGATCTCGTCGGCCAGCACCACGGTCGTCGGATCGGTGGCGAGGCGGCCGAACTCGAGCTTGAAGTCGACCAGCTTGAGACCGCATTCGGCGAAGAACTTGCCGAGGATGTCGTTCACCTTGAGCGCCGAGGTGCGAAGGAAGGCTAGCTCCTCCGGGGTGGCCAGCTTCAGCTCGCGGATGTAGTCGTCATTGATGAGCGGGTCGCCGAGTTCGTCGCTCTTGATGCAGAACTCGATGATCGGCTGGGAAAACGGGGTGCCCTCGGCGACGCCGGTGCGCTTGCAGAAGCTGCCGGCGGCGAGGTTGCGGATGATCACCTCGACCATCAGGATGTCCACCTTGCGGACTTCCACGTTGGTGTCGTCGATCTGGCGGACGAAGTGCGTCGGCACGCCTTCCTTCTCGAGGAAACCGTAGATGAGGGTGCTGATGGCGTTGTTGAGGCGGCCCTTGTCCTCGAACTGCGCCTTCTTCTCGCCGTTGAAGGCGGTGGCATCATTCTTGAACTCCATGCGCAGGACGTTCGGGTCCTCCGTGGCCCAGAGACGCTTCGCCTTTCCCTCGTAGAGCGGTTCCATGGGGGAGAGGTATGGAGACGCCGGGCGGGGGTCAAGCGGGGGGACCGCGGTTTTGTGAAAATCTCCGGACGGGGGGAGTCGGGACCGCTTGCCGCGGTCACTGCTTCGGAACGTTCCGCTCGACCCTATTCTTGTCGAGGAAGGCGTTAAAAACGTCGGGTCCGATCGACGACTTCACCGAGAATGTTGCTACGGGCCGCTCTTGTTTCCCATCATAGGAATGAACACTCTCGCATTCGAAGCAGATGAGGAGTTCCAGTTTCTTGTCGCCCTTGGTGTAGATGATGCCGTGCCGTGGATTGAAGCAAAGGAAGGCCTCGACGGCTCCGTCCTTGCGAATGCTCGCGCGGATGGACTTTGCGAGTTCCGTGAGAAGCTCCTTCCTCGCTATGGCATCGGTCACCTTCGCGCGGCCCAAGATGGGATAGCGGTGAAACTTCGGCGGCGCCTCCTTGGCGTCCTTCTCTCCCTCTCCGGCTGGCGGTTTGGAAAGCTGCGATGGGTAGAGGGAGAGGATCTCGATGGTGCCATCATCGGCTGCCATCTCTTCCATCTGGGCAGCGGTTTTTTCAAGGTCCTCAATCCACGTCTTCAACTCGAACTCGGCCCGGAGCGGGGTGAGGAATGACAGGCACAACAGCAACCGGAGGATGATATTCACGGAAAGGGGAGAGTTGTAGGAGTCGTCTCAATCACCGCTCGAAAAGTCGCCATTGGCCACGACGTTCTGGCCGGCGGCGTTGCCGGTGGCGGTGTTGGTGGAGAAGGCGGTAGGCAGCAGGCCTTTCTCCAGCGCCAGGCCGGGGCCGAGGTTCTTTTCGAGGATGTTGTTCTCGAAGATCAGGCGGGCGGCGGCGGTGCGGACGGCCATGCCGCCGAGCAGGTTTTCCCGGCAGCGGTTGGCGTGGACGCGGCCGGAGCCGGCGGCGGCCACCACGATGCCGTACTCGCGGTTGGCGCGCAGGTCGCAGTTGCCGATGACCACGTTGTCGGCGGTGGTGCCGACCACGATGCCATTGCCGCTGTTGTCGCGGGCGACGCTCTGGTGGATGGCCGCGGAGCCACCGTCCCACAGGTCAAAACCGTGGCCGATGTTGCTCGTGGCCTCGCATTCGGAGAGTTCGATGCGGCTGCCGGCCCCGCGGACGGCCACGCCGTCCCAGCCATTGTTCTCAAACAGGCAGCGGGTGGCAGTCACCCGGCCGGCCTCGACGACTGCGAGCCCGTGGCCGGCGGCATCGGCGGCCCGGCAATCGCTGAGCGAGATTTCCGCGCCGCGGACCAGCACGGCGGAGAAGCGGTCATTCCCGGCCTCGAAGCCGCGGTGGCGGAAGGTGATGCCGCTGACCCGGGTGCCGCCGGAATGGCGTCCGAAGGTGGCGGCGGTGCTTTCGGAGGCCTCCACTTCCACGAAGGTTTTGTCGCGGCCCGCGCCCTCAAGGGAGATCGCCTTGTCGATGATCAAGGGGCCCGTGAAGGTTCCCTCGGCGACCACGATGCGGTCGCGGTCGCGCGCCGAGGCGATGGCGTCGGCCAGCTTCGGGTAGTCGGCCGGCACCTGGATGGTGCGGGTGTAGGCGGCGATCTTTTGGTAGAGCGTGGCGATTTCGGCGTCTTCCGGGGCAAGGGCGGCGGCTTCCCGCAGCCACTCGTAGGCGTTCCGGTCGAAGGCGCCGGTGTCGCGCTGCTTGGCGGCATCGAAGAGCTGGCGGGCGCGCTGGCGGTCCTTCGCTTCCTTGTCCCGGCCGGCGCGAATCTCGGCGAGCAGGGCATTCCCCTCCGGATCGCCGGGAAAGGAGTCGGCGAGCTGCTTCGCCTTGAAGTCGGCCTCGTCCCAGCGGCGCTTCTGGATGGCGGCGGAGGTGGCGGTGACCAGTTCCTCGCGCGCCTGGGTACTGCGTGCCTGCTCGGCCTTTTGGAGCAGCTCGGCGATTTCCTTCTGGTTCGGATACTTCTCCAGCACCTTGCGGGCCGCGCTGATCGCATCCTCGAGGCGGCCGAGTTCGAAGGCATTGGTCGCCTCGCCGGACCAGTAGCCGACGAATTGCCGCTGCTCTTCCTCCATCCCGGCCTCAATGCTGCGCCGGCCGATCTCGGAGGTCTTCGTGCCGGGCCGGATCTGGTCGATCTCGTTGTAGGCCGAGGTGGCCTCGGGCCAGCGGCGGGCCTCGATCATCATCGCGCCGAGTCGCTCCAGAAAGGCCAGCCGCTCGTTCACCCGCAGTTTCTGATCGGCCAGGTGCTTCAGGTAAATCGCGCCGCCACCGGCGACCGCTACCAGCAGGATCAGGAAAACCGCTGCGACGCGGGCGGCGAGGCCGCGCCTGGGTTCCTCGGGGAAATCTTCGTCCTCGTCCAGCGGCTCCACTGCGGGAGCGGGGGACGGAGCGGGGGCGGGCGTCGTCGCGACCGGTGGAGGGGGTGGCGGGGTCGGCGAAGGGGGAGGCGGGGTAAGCGCAGGGGGCGGAGTTTCGGCCTTGGGTTCCTCGGGCGGGGATCCGCGCGCCGCGACCATCCATTCACGGGCTCTCACGACGTGCTCCGGCTCCTTTTCGGACTCCTCGCGGAGGACGGCGAGGGCCTTGTCGAACTCGATGAGGCCGTCCTGGTAGCGCAGCGCCAGCGTCTCATTCGGAGCGCTGCGGACCAGTTCCGCGATCTGGTTCCGCGCGGCGGCGAATTCCCCCAGGCGGTTCTTCACGTCTTCTTCCGCGGACAATCCGAGTGTGCGCCGTGCTTCCTCCAAGGTCATGCCACCGGCGCTGTAGCAGTCAGGCGGCGGCGGGGGAAGGGCACTTTCCGGGAAAACGACTAACAGTGCAGCGCGCCCGTCCGAATGGAGGCCCTGTCTTGACCGCACGCCGCCGAGGCGGCAGGGTGCGCGCGATGTCCGCTAGCAAATCGGTTCTGTTCGTCTGCACGGGAAATACCTGCCGCAGCCCGATGGCCGAAGGCCTGTTCCGCAAGGCGATCGAGAAACGCGGCGACTTCGAGGTGGCCTCCGCCGGCGTGGCCGCCTACCCCGGCGATCAGGCAAATCCGGAGACGGTGAAATTCCTCGCTGCCCGCGGGATCACCCTCGACGGCTTTTCCAGCCAGCCGGTCTCGCCGGAGCTGCTGGAAGCCGCGACCCACGTCTTCGCCATGACCTCGGGGCACCTTGAGGCTTTGGAGAATCTCTTCCCCGAATACTCGGACAAATTTTACCTCGTCTGCGAGTTTGTGGAGATCCCCGGCCGCGGCGTGGCAGCGGATGTGCCGGACCCCATCGGCATGGGCCGCAAGGCCTACGAGGACACCGGCAAGACGCTGGACCTGGCGATTCCGACGATTATTTCGTTCATTGATCAGACGTGGCAGGGCTGAGGGCGGTGTCTTCTTGGCGCTTGGAACTTTTCGCCCGGGATCTATTGCTCGCGCGGTGAGCGGGATCATCGACCTCGGCAGCGACGAATACTTCATGGGCCAAGCGCTGCGGGAGGCACGCAAGGCCTACGCCGCCACCGAAGTGCCGATCGGCTGCGTGATCGTCCGCGAAGGGAAGATCCTGTCCCGCGCGTGGAATCAGGTCGAGACGCTCCGCGATGCCACGGCGCACGCGGAGATGCTCGCCCTCACCGCTGCCCAGAACTCGATCGGCGACTGGCGGCTGGAGAAGTGTACGCTCTATGTGACCAAGGAGCCGTGCCCGATGTGTGCCGGTGCGATCGTGCACTGTCGGCCGGAGCGCGTCGTCTTCGGCTGCGCCGATCCGAAAGCCGGGGCCGCCGGTGGCTGGATCAATCTGTTGGATGCGTGTCCGCCGCTGAATCACCGCTGCGAAATCGTCGCCGGAGTGA
Organism: Luteolibacter arcticus; assembly: GCF_025950235.1. NCBI lineage: Bacteria > Pseudomonadati > Verrucomicrobiota > Verrucomicrobiia > Verrucomicrobiales > Verrucomicrobiaceae > Neoluteolibacter > Neoluteolibacter arcticus. The sequence goes on from NZ_JAPDDT010000012.1 coordinate 190,820, forward strand.
TGGGAGACGAGTGCCTGGCGCTGGTGCAGGGCTTCTTCCGCGAGGCCCGGGAACGCAAGAAAGCCGGGGAGGAAAAGCCGCGTCCGCCAGGGTTTTCGCGCGACCTTTGAGGCGCACTTTTTGTTTCCCGCCCCCGCGCCGGCCGCCTACACCTCCGGCGTGGCCGTCAAAGCGAGCACGAACATCTACGCCATCGTCGGCAGCGACGACGGGCGCGTGAAAGAGGAGGCCCTGCGCCTCCACCGCGAACTCACGGGCGGCAATGACGATGGCTTTACACACGAGACGATCGAGGGCACCGCGGACAATTCCGAAGGGGCTTTCCAGATCTGCCGCTCGGTCGTGGAGGCGCTGCTGACCTTGCCCTTCTTCGGGGAGAAGGTCGTCTGGCTGAAGAACGCGAGCTTCCTGCTGGACGATGTGACCGGCCGCTCCGAGCGGACCTTGTCCGGCGTGGAGTCGCTCAAGAGCTGCCTGGAGTCGGGCCTTCCCAACGGCATTACCTTCCTGCTGAGCGCGACCGGCATCGACAAGCGCCGCGCCTTCTGGAAGTTCCTCGAGAAGGGGGCCCAGGTGAAGGCTTTCGACAAGATCGATACGTCCCGCGAAGGGTGGCAGGAGGAAGTCGCTGCGGTGGTCGAAAAGAAGGCCAAGGAACTCGGCCTGCGATTCGAGGGGGACGCGCTGGAGTTGTTCGTGATGCTCGCTGGCGAGGCGACGCGGCAGATCGGCAACGAGCTGGAGAAGATCGACCTTTACCTCGGTCCCGACCGCCGCGACGTGACCCCCGACGATGTCCGCCGGATGGTCCCACTCAGCCGTGCCGGGGTGGTTTTCGAGATCGGCAATGCCCTGCAAAACGGCCATGCCGCGCGGGCGATCGAGTTGATCGACCAGCAGCTCGAGCGCGGGGAGAACGCTATCGGCCTGATGCGCGCGTCGATCATTCCGACGGTGCGGAATCTTTTCATGGCGAAGGTGCTATCGGACAAGAAGCTGCCGACGCGGAACTACCGTGACTTTGCCTCTGCGATCGATCGCTTGCCGGAGATGGAGCGGCTGTGGCTGCCGCAGAAGAAGGCCGGCGGGGTGAATGTTTACCCGCTGTTCCTGTGCTTGCGCGGGGCCGAGCAGTTTACCTTGGATGGCCTGCGCGGTGCGATGGAGTCGGCGTTGAAGGCGGACCGCTCGTTGGTGACGACGGGGCTGGATCACCGGCTGATCTTGCATCGGCTGGTGGCGGAGATCAGTGCGGCGGCAAGGAAGCGGTGAGGCTAATCGTGGCCGGAGCGTTTCGCTCCAGTCCGTTGCCGGTGCGTCTCGCCCAGGTGCTTCGAGAGTGGGGGCGAGACGCCCCCACAACAAACTGGGGCAAGATGCCAATAGTGTTCGGCATCCTCCCTGCTTGCCGGAACGGCGGCGTAGTGTGACGAAAAGGTCACTGGT